>WTHO01000231.1 GCA_011523115.1 Halieaceae bacterium
GCCGGTGTGCAGAACAAATTTACCTACGAGTTGGAGAACTGATATGAGGGAGGCAGTATTGAGGGTGCGTGCTCTGTGCCTGACTTCCTTTAAGGCGGTGGCCGTTTCTGCGATGTTTCTTGGCGGTGCAGTTCTTCTCGATCCAGTGACACCGGGGTCACTTGTTTCAAGCGCTAACGCGCAGGATGACAAAGCCAAGCAGGATAAGCGAGAGACCCGGCGAACGCCTGCACTTCGCAACAAGGTCTATGAGCGCCTGGCAGAGGCGCAGGGTCTTGCAGAAGCCAAGGATTATGCGGGTGCCGCGGCGATTCTGAACGACATGATCGCCGAGGACGGTAAGCGCGCCCTTAATAGCTATGAGTTGGCCAATGTTTATAACCTCTTTGCTTTTCTGTCCTACGCGACTGAGGACTACCCACAGTCTTTGCGCTACTACGAGCAAGTTATTGCCCAGCCTGATATTCCATTGGCGATGGAAATCAACACGCGCTTTACGATTGCGCAGCTCTATTTTGTGCAGGAAAAGTGGCAGCAAGGCATTGATGCGCTCCTGGTTTGGTTTGACTTGAGTGAAAAACCAAATGCCGGTGCTTACGTGTTGCTAGCGCAGGGCTACTACCAGGTCAAAAACTTTGACCTGGCGCTGAAAAACGTCGAGACGGCAATCGACATGCACGAGGGTGAGGGAAAGCTCCCCAAGGAGCAGTGGTATAACCTCGCTCGCTTCCTCTATTTTGATAAGGAAGACTTCGATTCCGCGCTGGACGTCCTTAACACCCTGATCATTTACTACCCCAAGAAGCAGTATTGGGTTCAGGCTTCGCACCTTTACGGTGAGAAAAAAGAAGAACAAACGCAATTGGCGCTGATGGAAGCCGCTTACGAGCAGGGCTTTCTCGATCGCTCAAGTGAGCTGGTCAACATGTCTTATCTGTATCTTAATGCCGAGGTGCCCTACTTCGCTGCGTCGGTGATTGAGAAAGGCTTTGACGATGAGCTGGTCGACGATAAGTCAAAAAATTACGAGCTGGCTGGCAGCGCGTGGGCGCAGGCTCGCGAGGTCGCAAAGTCGATTCCCATGATGGAGAAGGCGGCGGCGAAGTCCGACGAGGGCGAGCTATATGTGCGGCTCGGTAACGTGTATCTCGATGGCGATCAGTTTGCCAAGGCCGCCGATTCGGTTTCAAAAGGCCTAAAGAAAGGTGGTGTAAAGCGACCAGATCAGGCGCGCCTTGTGCTCGGTATGGCTTATTTCAACCTTGGTGAGTACAACAAGGCGCGCAAAGCGTTCAGGGATGCCGGCAAGGATGAGCGATCAGAAAAGTATGCAAAGCAGTGGATCAGTTACGTCACCAGTGAGGAAGAGCGACAGCGAGAGCTGGAAAAAGATCTGATGTGACGTGTGAATGACGATTACAGTAAAAAAGGGCCTGAAAGGCCCTTTTTTTTCGCTTTGGAATCTCTCCCACGCCTCTGGATCCGGGCGCATGTCTTTCCTGACAAAATACTCGAGGGCCTAGGTGTTCCCACCCAGAGAGAGCCGTAGACGGCGCCGTCGGTGTGCTGGGCCAAGCGGCTTTCCGCTGTTCGGCTGTGAGAACATCGGTGACACAGCTTGCGAGGCGGCGATTACCGCCAGGTTATCAAGACAATAAGCGGCAGTGTCCGCCACGATTGCGGGCATCCTGCTTAAGGGTTGAGGGGGAAGGTTCCCCCGCGGTGCGGCTTACTGAGGGACGACGTTCTCGGCCTGAGGGCCCTTCTGCCCGTCGGTGACCGTAAACTCGACCTTTTGGCCATCGGTCAGGGTTTTGAATCCATCCCCCTGAATCGCGCTGAAGTGGACAAAGACGTCCGGCCCATCTTCTTGCGCGATAAAGCCATAACCCTTGGTCTCGTTAAACCACTTCACGGTGCCCGTTACTGTTGACATGTTTTTTACTACCTGTGTTTACGAATATTCATCTGCCCTGACGGGCCGTTGCGCTTCATGGGAACAAAACCGAAGACCTAAGACTGCAGTGGCTCAGCAAAAAGCGGGCTGGCATAACCAGCAACGCTCAGTGTAGCACTCTGATGAGCTTAAGCAGGTGAATTTTTTTTGTCAGTTATCGGGGTGTGCTAGAGGCTCATGCGACAGGCAGTATCTTCATCATGTCGGTTTTGCCCGCCTCGCCCTGTGCTCCGCCCATGGTCATCAGGATAAAGTCCCCGTGCGAGACAAAGCCACCATCCACAAGGAACTCAATCGTCCGTGCCTCAAGGTCTATGGGCGCAAAGGCTGAGAAGTCGAAGAACAGCGGTATAACACCTCTACATAAAGCAAGGCGTTGCAGTGTCTCGGCTCTCCGGCTGAGTGCAAAAATCGGTAACCCTGAGCTCAACCGCGACATCATCGTGGGCGTGGTGCCATGCTCCGTTAAGCTCGCGAGGCCGCGCATGCCCGGGAAGTGATTCGCTCCGTACATCGCTGACAAGGCAATGGTCTCCTGCGGGCTCGCAAATTCCCGATCCAATCGGTACTTGGAGGTCCGTGCGACTGGGTGCTGCTCGGCACCCACTGCCGCATCGGCCATCGCTGTCACCACTTCAACCGGAAATTCGCCTACCGCGGTTTCGGCAGAAAGCATGACGGCGTCAGTGCCGTCCAATACTGCATTGGCAACATCGAACACTTCGGCCCGGGTGGGCATGGAGTTACTGATCATCGATTCCATCATCTGCGTCGCGGTGATGACCATGCGATCCCGCTTTCGGGTGGTCGAGATCAGGTTTTTCTGAATACCAATCAGTTGCGCGTCGCCCACCTCCACACCCAGATCGCCACGGGCGACCATGACGCCGTCGCTCGCGTCGATAATGCTATTGAGCAAGGCGGTGTCTGCAACAACTTCAGCCCGCTCGATCTTCGCGATGATGGCCGGTGTCAAACCTTGCTCAGCCAGAAGCGCTCGCGCGTAGTCGATATCCTCTGCGCTCGAGACAAAAGAGACTGCGACAAAATCTGGCCGTATATCGGGCATGGCCCGGATGTCATCGAGATCTTTCTCGGTAAGCGCGGGGGCCGCCAGACCGCCGCCGAGTTTATTCACGCCTTTTCTGGAGCTGAGACGACCGCCAATGATGACAGTGCAGTCGACGGTTGTTTCGCTGACGTCATCCACCCGCAGCCGGAGCTTTCCGTCGTCCAGCAGCAGGATATCGTCTTGTGCAACGCTGGTGGGTAGCGCCTCATATTCCACTGAGACACCCCGCTGATCACCGGCGTCCGGGGCAATCGAGAGACTCAGTTGAAATGGGTCGCCGGCCTGCAAGGTAACGGCTCCTGAGGAGAAGCCGCCGATGCGAATTTTTGGACCTTGCAGATCAGCGAGAATGCCGACGTACCGCCCTTGATGACGCGCCTGACGACGAATGTGTTGCGCCACCAGCGCATGATCCGCCTGAGCACCGTGACTGAAGTTCAGCCGAAATACATCCACCCCTGCGCTGAGTAGCCGACCAATCATGTCCTGACTCTGGCTAGCAGGACCAATCGTTGCGACGATTTTTGTCCGGCGCAGGGCATTGGGATCTTGTATCCGTTGATGGGTCACCGGTTTATTTTTCCTCTCATGGCTGTCAGCTATCGTCAGGGTACCCGCGCCGATATCTGAGTACCGGGGCGGCTTGGCACCCTGTAAATCGGGTAGAGTATGGCAGGATCGCAATAACCCGCGCTATGTCACAATACCGCGCCGAACAAATCCGAAAGCCATAGCGGCAAGTCGCAGCAAGACAGCGAGATAGCAAGAGCATCGATTGACCATGCCATATGCTGACAATAACAATAGAAGCCCGAACCCCCCCATCGGCTACTCCTGCGATTGCACGCTTTCACCGGCGCAACAGATCGATCTGGTGGCTGAATTTCACGTCAACCGGATTCGCCCGTCGCGCATAGCGTATCGGCTGGGCATCGATCTTGCTCAGATCGAGGCCTGGTTATCGGGAGAGCAGGACAGTGATCGTTTTCAGGATCTCATTCGACGCCATCGGCGGCGCAAGTACCAAATGCAGCTGAGACGGGCAGAGCAATTTCGTGGGCAGCAATCCTACGAGATGCGCCTGGCTGCTGAACGAGATCTTGCGCAGCAACAACACAGATGA
>WTHO01000128.1 GCA_011523115.1 Halieaceae bacterium
CTTTTTGAAAACCGCCGGCGCAAATGCCTGCATCCCCATCGCGGGGAATAAGCTCACCCCCGCTATAGCATCGCTGAGGCTCAACAACCCCTCCTCGCGGACGTACTCGCCAAGAATACGTGCCGAGGTGCCCGCACCATTCGGCACGACTTTGCGATCGTAGCTCAGTAACGGCATGGCATCGCTGGCCACCATCACATGAGGCCGCTGAATCGCAAGACGATTCCACTCCTCTCGGATGTAATGGTGCATGGTCTGCCCCTCAGGTCGGGCTTCCCGGTAGGCCTGAAAGCTTTCCTCTGTGAGCCACTCGCCTGTCTCGGCCCACTGCACATCTGTGTAGTCGATGGCAAAAATTTCTCGCCAGTTTCGAGAAAAAACATCCGACGATATGGACGCAGAGCCCGCGGTCCAAGGGAACATTTCCGTCGTGACATCGACACCCCGCGCTCGCGCGGCATCGATCTCATTGAGCCAGTGATCCACGCCGCTCATGGCGCTGGCGTTGAGGTGGCAGATATGGACTGCTGCGCCGAATCGCTCCGCCGTCTCAATCACCTCGAGCAGTCCCGACGGGTCGCCGTCGATACCACGGCGCACATGCACAAATACCGGCACGCCATGCCGCGCGGCAACCGCGAAGATCATGTCTCGCTCGGCGTCGTCCACGGCCCGGGTCATGTAATCGAGCAAGAACCCTATGCCCAAGCCGCCCTTATCAAGCTCGGTCTCCAGCAAGCGTTCAA
Source organism: Halieaceae bacterium (assembly GCA_011523115.1). Classification (GTDB taxonomy): domain Bacteria; phylum Pseudomonadota; class Gammaproteobacteria; order Pseudomonadales; family Halieaceae; genus Luminiphilus. The sequence continues at coordinate 747 of WTHO01000128.1, forward strand.
TCTGCTGGCGTTGGACGGGCGTGGCAGTTTGAGTAAAGGCCGCACCGGACATATCGAGCTTGCCCGTTTGCATCAGCTCCGCGAGCGCTGCAGGGTCAATAATCTGCAAACGAATCCAGGCATGCCCAACCGATGCGCCAAAATGCGTCAGTGGAGACGCACCCAATTGCTGACCGAATGTGTCAATTGGATAGCCACCGGCCTCGAGCTCCAGCACCGTGGTCACACCATCCAGCAATTCCAGCTGATACCCTGCCTCTGCCACACTGTGTGAATGCAGATTAATAAAGCCCGGACTGACCACTCGATTGCTCGCGTCTATCTCCCGCGGCGCTGCCAGGGGCGTCTTGCTGACAGCCACGATTTTGCCGTTGCGGATACCGATTGACCGCACCGCATCGAGCTGGCTCTCGGGGTCGATGACCCTGCCATGGTTGATGACGACATCGTAAATAGAGGCAGGCTCGCCACAGGCCATCAGCGCCAGCAAAAGCCCAGCACAAAGGACTCTAAAGATCGCGCAGATAAAGTAACGTGCACAGCCCAACAAATTGCTCTCTATGGTCGGTCCAGCATAGGGTGACTACCCGGCTTCAGACACAGCGAGTGCGTGAGATAAGCGTCAATCAGGTAAACAGCGGCTTAGGGAGGAGGTAATGATCGAGCAGCATGATCGGGAAGATCGCCATCAAATACACGATGGAAAACCGGAACATCTTCATCGCGTCGCTGTTCTTCATGGTGCGTAACAAAACGATTGCCTGATAAATGAACACCCCCCCCAAGGCCGACGCGCCGATTAAATACAACCAACTGCTTAAACCCGTGGCAACTGGCAGCAGAGAGGCAACAAACAGCATCACGGTATACAGCAGGCTGTGAATCGCCGTGTAGCGGCTACCGTGCGTGACCGGCAGCATCGGTATCTCCACTTTGGCGTATTCTTCCTTCCGTGCAATCGCCAGTGCCCAGAAATGGGGCGGCGTCCAGGCAAAAATAATGAGCACCAGCAACAAAGCATGGCCATCAACCTGGTTGGTCACCGCGGTCCAGCCTAACAGCGGCGGCATGGCGCCGGCCAATCCACCGATCACGATATTTTGCGGCGTGGCACGCTTGAGATAGAGGGTGTAAATAAATGCGTATCCCACCAGCGAGGCCAGCGTCAGCCACGCGGTCAATGCGTTGACCCAGGTGAGTAAAACCAGCATTCCCAATGAGCCGAGCACAAAAGCAAAAATCGCGGCGCCCTGGGAGTCAATCTTGCCCTTTACAATCGGCCGACCCGAGGTTCGCGCCATCACCGCATCAACGTGCTGGTCAGCCAGGTGATTGATCGCAGCGGCAGAGCCCGCACAAAGCGCAATACCGACGCTGGCAAAAATCACGGTGGCGACGGGCACCGCACCCGGGGTGGCCATGCACATGCCGACGATCGCCGTCAGGATCATCAGCCAAACGACATTCGGCTTACATAGCTCGTAGTAGTCACGCCAGGTGGCGCGTTCAGTGAGACTGGTGTCCATTAAAGGTGACCGCTTAGTAAGGTTGGTGGTGCATGCCTTCCAAGACACATGGTACTGCATGCGAGGGATGGCCGGGGCATGTTTCCGAGCCCTTGCACCGGCATTATTGACGTCAGTGGGGTCAGATTGTCAGACTCTCCCCAACAAGAACGGGGGGCGAGATCCGGCGTGAGTACAATCGCACGGGAAAAACTCATGGCGGCGGCGTTAATCAGCGCCGCAGCAATCGGCTTGGCGTTGGCGGGGTCCGGATACTGGACGCTATGGCAGTCCCGCAACACCGCCGCTGACAACGTTCTGGCGCCAGCCCTCGTTACCTTCCCGGAGCGCAGACCGCTGGCCGAGTTTATCTTGGTAGACGACGAAAAAGGTGTCTTCGACCTGGGATCTTTAACGTCGCGATGGTCGTTCATTTTCTTCGGCTTCATGTACTGCCCTGACATTTGCCCCACCACGCTCTATGACCTTTCACTGGTAAAAAAAGAAGTGCTTGCCAAGGGAATCAACGAGCGCGAAATACAGTTTGTTTTCATTTCAGTGGACCCAGCCCGGGATAAAGCAGCGCAGATCCAGCGTTATGTTAAATATTTTGATCCCGACTTCGTCGGCGCAACCGGATCCGTTGGCCAACTGACCAACCTGACTCGTCAACTCGGGGCACCTTTCCGGGCAGAGCCCGAGACCGCAGACAATGTTTATGAAGTCACGCACTCCAGTGCCGTTTATCTGGTTGATCCGCTGGGCCAGTACACTGGCATCATCAGTCCACCGTTTGTGGCGGCTGACGTGGCGACACAGTTCTCTACCCTGTACAACGCCGATCCATTTCAAGCCGGCCTCGCGCAGAATCGCTGAGCGGCTCTGCCTGATCCTTTCTACTCTTTTTTCTCAGCGTGAACAGTGTCCACTCGGGTCGGCACATCCTTGCTGTGATCGACCAGCACAAAGGCGAAAACGTACATAAACACGGTGAGCATCAAAAACACGACCACATGTGTGGTGTAGTTGGTGCCCTCTGTATTTTGACCACCCATTGTTGTTCCCCTCTTCAGAAATTCCAGACGACCTGACTCAGTGATGCGGCGATGCCGGTGCCGCGATGATGAGCTCTTTCAGGAAATAAACACCCCGCTGAAAAAACGTCCAGTCCGCCTCCAGGGACCCGATCGCCACCAGCGTCAACAAGAGCGCAGGCGGCACCAAGATGAAGTACACCATCGCCAGGCGCTCCCAGACCATGTGCATGAACACCGCTATGATCAACCCAGCCTTCAGCACCATAAAGAACAGGATGAGAAACCAGCGCATATAGCCTTGCACCTGATAGTAGTCCACGGCGTAGGACATGGCGCTCAATACAAAAAGCAGAATCCAGATTTTGAAGTAAATACCGAGGGGATGCTGTATGGCCTCCTCTTCTCGGACGACCGGTGCGTGACCGTCAGCTGTGTGGTCCATGTGTTACCCCCTTACCAGAGATAGAAAAATGCAAAAATGAAGACCCAAACCAAATCTACGAAGTGCCAGTAGAGGCCAAGGATCTCGATCTCTTCGTAGTTACCACCACGCTTTGTAAACCAGCCCGGCGTTTGATCATCGAGGTGACCTCTTGCGACCTTGTAAGAGAAAATAAACAGGAAGATCACGCCAATGGAAACATGGAATCCGTGAAACCCGGTCACCATGAAGAACACCGACCCGAATTGTGCAGCGCCCATTGGGTTACCCCACGGCCGCACACCCTCCTCGAAGATCAATTTGCTCCACTCAAAAACCTGCATTCCCACAAACGTGGCTCCGAGGACCGCAGTGGCCAGCAGCAGCCAGAACGTCACCCATTTGTTCTTGCGGTATCCATAGTTGAC
>WTHO01000136.1 GCA_011523115.1 Halieaceae bacterium
TGCGCGACCGAGGCAAAACCGTCGCCGACCTCTACGCCCTTGACCGCGTTGATGCTCATCATTGCGTGGGCAATATCGGCGTCAAGACGGTCAAAAACAGGCTCGCCCCAGCCTGCGGGAACGCCCTCTGCCTCAACATTAATGCGAGCACCAACAGAATCACCCTGCTTGATTAAATCCTGCATGTAGGCTTCTAGCTGAGGTACTAACGCCGCGTCGCCACAAAAAAACGGATTCTGCTCCACTAGATTCCAGTCATGCGCCGTGGCGCTGAGCGGCCCCAACTGACTCAGGTAGCCTCTAATCTGAACACCATAGCGCTCTGCCAGCCATTTTTTGGCCACCGCGCCTGCCGCGACCCGCATGGTGGTCTCGCGCGCCGAGGAGCGACCACCACCGCGATAATCGCGGATGCCATACTTGCGGTCATAGGCATAATCTGCATGAGCTGGCCGGTATAGCTCTTTGATTTTGCTGTAGTCTTTTGACTTTTGGTCCTGATTGCGCACGATGAGGCCGATCGGAGTGCCGGTCGTGACCCCCTCAAAAATCCCTGAAAGGATCTCCACCTCGTCATCTTCTTTCCGCTGCGTGGTATACCGAGATTGACCCGGTTTACGCCGGTTCAGGTCAGGTTGCAGATCCCCTGAGGACAACTCAAGACCGGGAGGACAACCGTCAATAATGCAGCCCAATGCGACACCATGGCTTTCGCCAAAGGTCGTCACCGAGAATAATTTGCCAAAGGTGTTTCCGGACATCATCGCCTCCGGCCGCAATTATAGGATGCCCGCGGCGTCCCAGTCCCGTAATTCCTGCGCACTGATTGCCGCAACGCCCGCCCCGCCCTGCGGCAGTTCCAGCCACAAAAAAGGCACTCTGGGTAGCCGTTTCTCGAGCGCCACCCAGGTCTCACCCACCTCCAACAGCATGAGCCCGTCAGGGCTCAGCACCCTGACTGCCTCTCGCAGCAGGGTAACCGCCAGTTCAGTGCCATCCGCATCGGCCTCCAGGGCCATCCGCGGCTCATGGCAATACTCGGGGGGTAATTCAGCCATCTCGCCTCGGGACACATAAGGCGGATTGGCCAACACCACATCGGCGCTGCCACTGCGGACTGCACTCAGAAGGTCTGCGCGAAGCATGAGGACCCTATCAAGTTGCTGATGCAGGGCACCGTTTTCAGCTGCCAGCGATATCGCCTGCGGCTCAAGGTCAGAGAGCAGCACAGTCGCACCAGGGAAGGCCTCGGCCGCAATCAAACCCAGACTGCCGCCGCCACAGCAGACATCCACAATGACAGCCGGGTCTCGACCTTGAGACCACCATGGAGATAGGCGCTCTGCCACCACATGGGCGATCGGTGACCGTGGTACCAGCGCCCGAGAATCGGCGATAAACCGTAAGCCGGCCAGGTGAGATTCTCCGAGACAGTAAGCCACCGGCAACCGCTGGCGACACCGCCGATCAAGCAAAGTCGCTAACCGCGCCTCGGCGTCCGAGGGGAACGGCTGATCCAACAACGCCAGCGTTTGCTCCGGAGGGAGGTCGGTGGCGCCCAGTACAAGGGCCACCGCCTCATCGGTCACTGAGTCATAGCCATGGCCACAGTAAACCCCCGCTTCCTGCAGCATGGTTTCAACCTGACCCAGTTTTGTCCGGAAAGTCTGCATTCGAAATGTCTATTATTTTTGACAGTTCATGATAGTGTATTTAATTGACACCACTGAGATAGGCGTTTAGCTGGCCTACGAGGAAAACCCATACAGGCAGATGGTTTAGCGGGGATTTAGTAACCATCCGATGATGCCACACAGATAGCGCTAGCCCCAACAGGCGACGAGCCGTGGGCACATAGCCTTGCTTTTGGGAATCAGAACCCCTCACCCCTGAAATCTAAACCCGCACAGGGGCAGTACTAAAGACAAGTAACCCATTGGGTAGAGGTAAACATGGCAATTCAACCGGTAGCACCCCAGATCGCAACCACCCTCCCCGGCTCACTGACGGAAGAGGCCATCGCTGTGAGAGGCGCCTTGCTGGACCGTGGCCTGGAAACGCCAATGACAACCAATGACTTATCCCGCGACCAGCGTTATGACGTCATCCGAGACGCATTCGGAGACATTATGCGGGCATTGGGTCTGGACCTGAGAGACGACAGCCTCGAAGAGACGCCGCACCGTATTGCAAAAATGTACGTCGACGAGGTGTTCAGTGGTCTGGATTACTCGCAATTCCCGAAGATTACAGTGATCGAAAACAAGATGAATGTGGAGGAAATGGTCTGCGTCGAGGATATCGATCTGACCAGCACCTGCGAGCATCACTTTGTGACGATCGATGGATCGGCCAAGGTCGCCTACATTCCCAAGGACAAGGTCATCGGGTTGAGCAAGATAAATCGTCTGGTCCGGTTTTTTTCGCAACGGCCCCAAGTTCAGGAGCGCCTCACGCAGCAGGTACTGGTCGCCATGCAAACGCTGCTGGGTACTGAAGATGTCGCAGTCACCATCTCAGCCGTGCACTATTGCGTGAAAGCCCGGGGAGTGAAGGACGGCAACAGCAGCACCCGCACAACGTCCCTAGGCGGAGTCTTCAAATCTGACCCGGCCTCCAGAGCAGAATTTCTGAGCTGACTTAGCGGCTGCGGAGGAACCGGGTGATGCGCTCAGCGACCCGCTCAGCGCCCTCTTCCATGTGAGTATGATGCCCCCCCGGCACTGACTCGACGACGCAGTCGGGAATTTCGGATACCGACTCGACAGCGTCAGCAAGGCCTGCCCTCGCCCTCAGTCCATTCTCGGCAATCAGCGCCAAAGTGGGCGCACTCAGGGCAGAGTAGAAGGCCGAGCACATAGCGGGTGTCAGCTTTATCGCAGAGGCGTGATTGAGCCTGGGGTCATGCGTCAAACGAAAGCCGTCTGACGTCTCGACGAGTGCCCGTGGTGCAATCAACCTTGCACTTTGCTCCGAAAAACCCAAGCGCCTTCGCGCCGCGACGTACTCCTCAATGTCTTTAAAAATCCGGCCCCGGTAGGCTGACAATTCACGATGATCTATCTGCGCCTGCTCGAACTGGGACGGAACGTTCTCCTCTTTCAGCGGATGAGGCAACATACCGTCCAGCAAAACGAGATGGGAACAGCGCTCGCGTAGTGCAGAAGCAAGCAACACTGCGATCGCTGCACCACGACTGTGGCCTGCTACCGCCATCTTTTCGAAGCCTAACTGATCAGCGACAGACAGAAGTTGCGGGATGTCGTCCCAAATATGGTACGTGGCATCGGGAGACCGATGATCACTGAAACCTTGACCGGATAAATCCAACGCAATCACGCGGTAACCCGCTAGCTTGGGCGCAACCACCGAGAATGACAGCGCATTATCGAGCCAACCGTGCAGCGCCATAATGGGCTCCCCGTCCTGCGGGCCCCACTCCAGGCCCGTGTAGCGGAGACCATCGGCCGTCACCGAGACCGAACGCGGCTCAGACATATCGATCCGCTTGTTCTTGTTGAGGATCCGGGCAATGGCTCAAAACGCTTGCGCCACCTCGCTCTAGACACAGCACATCAAGGACGGAATAACCGCCCGGCGCCAACAGCGGCAGCATAAGATCGTCGGCCCACAGGGCGATCGCCCTGGAGACAAATGGCTGATGCGATACAAACAGGATGTGCTCGTCATCGCCACCATCAAACTCGCGGAAATCCTCGGGTATCGCGCCGGGCGCCAGCGCCTCATCGACTGCTATCCGCGTGGGTGCCAGCTCCGCGGATAACAACGCCGCCGTCTCCTCCGTCCGTCGCGTTGGACTAAACCAGATCGACGCAACCGGCGGACAGCCGGCGCCCGTGATCCACTCGGCATAGCCTTTGGCTCCCGCAGTGATGTCGCTACGACCTCGCGGAGTCAGTGGTCTCGCATCATCCGTCGCGGCGACCCCAGCCTCTCCGTGACGCCATACAGTCAGCAACACCTCAGTCGTCGCTCATCTCCACCAAAAGCTTATTGAGGCGCGCTACGTAGCTTGCAGGATCCTCAAGCGCCGATCCCTCCGCCAGGAAGGCCTGGTCGAGCAGAATCTGAGCAAGGTCGGCGAAGCGGTCTTCATCCGCCTCCTGATCAAGACGCTTCAGCAACGGATGATCAACGTTGATCTCCATGGTCGGCTTGCTTTCAGGCATTTCCTGCCCCGCCGCCTCCATGATTTTGCGCATTTGAGCACCCATTTCATGTTCAGCAACGGTTAGGCAGGCCGGGGAATTAGTCAGCCTGACGGTGGGCCGCACTCCAGCGACCCGCTCGGACAGCACCCCTTGCATCCGCTCGATGAGCGATTCACTCGCTTTTTCTGCCTCCTCGAGCGCTTTTTTGGTGTCGTCGTCGTCGGCACTTTCATCCCACTCGCCTTTCGCGCAATCGCGTAAAGTTTTGCCATCGTACTCTGCAAGGTGGCTCATCAGCCATTCATCGACTCTATCGGAGAGCAACAAAACTTCCATTCCCTGTGCCCGCAGCGCCTCAATATGAGGGCTGTTCTTGGCTGTCGCATGATTCTCTGCCACCACGTAATAAATCGACTGCTGCCCCTCCTTCATAGCGGCGACATAGTCTTTCAGCGAAACTCGCTGCGACGCGTCGTCATCCCTGGTGGTGGAAAACCGCAGTAAATCGGCGATTTTCTCGCGATTGGTGAAATCCTCCGCCGGCCCCTCCTTGAGCACGACACCGAAGGTGTCCCAAAAGCGTTGATAGTCCTCAGGCTGCTTACTCGCCATCTTCGACAACATATCCAGTACACGCTTGGTCAGCGCACCGCGGATTGACTCAACCTGCTGGTTTTGCTGCAGAATTTCTCGGGAGACATTCAGAGGAAGGTCGCTCGAATCGAGCACGCCCTTCACAAAGCGCAGGTACATTGGCAGAAATTGCTCAGCCTCATCCATGATAAAGGTGCGCTGGACATACAGCTTCAGCCCTCGCGCTCCCTCCCGATGCCAGAGGTCAAAAGGCGCGCGCTGGGGGAGGAAGAGTAGAGAGGTGTACTCGAGCTTCCCTTCAACCGAGTTGTGGCTCCACGTCAGGGCATCCTCGAAATCATGGGAGATATGCTTGTAGAAGGCCTGGTACTCCTCATCACTTATCTCTGAACGACTTCGCGTCCACAGCGCCTTGGCCTCATTTACCGCCTCCCATTCGGGCGCAACGGCGGCATCGCTCTCGGCCTGATCCTCCTCTTCATCACTCGGCTGCGGTGGCTTAGGCATCATGACCGGCACTGAAATGTGATCCGAGTACTTCTTGATGACGGATCTCACTCGCCAGCTGTCAGCAAACTCATCTGCATCCGCTTTCAGGTGGATGGTAATGGTCGTACCGGAACTCTCCCGCTCTGCTTCACTGACTGTAAACTCATCCTCGCCAGCCGACTCCCACCGAGTCGCTCCACTCTCACCCGCTTTACGCGTGACCACCACAACGCGGTCTGCAACGATAAACGAGGAATAGAAACCCACGCCGAATTGCCCGATCAACTGACTATCCTGCTTCTGATCACCGCTTAGTTGCTCCATGAAAGCGGCGGTGCCAGATTTGGCGATGGTGCCCAAATTGTCCACCACCTCATCGCGGGACATACCAATACCGTTGTCATCGATGGTGATGGTTTTGGCGTCGGCGTCTGCGCTCACATGAATCCTGTAATCAGCACCGCTGGCAAGGCTCCCATCGCTAATTACCGCGAATCGATGTTTATCGATTGCGTCCGACGCATTCGAGATCAGCTCTCTCAGGAAGATTTCCCGATTGGAATAGAGCGAATGAATCATGAGGTGAAGCAAACGCTTCGCCTCGGTCTGAAAGCCCATAGTCTGGGTCGCATCAGCTGTCATGACAGGTTTCCTTGTCTCGAGTGTCTAATTGAAGTGCTTGAAGCCTGCCAATCGATGTGGGGGGTCACCCCAGCCTTTTCAAGGCTCCACTCGGTCTCGCTGGCAAAAAAAAGCCCGCTTGCGCGGGCTTCCGGACGATTCGCTATCCATCAAAACGGAGCGCCGCCTACCAACCCGTGATCTCCTGGAGGGCTGAACCGATATCTGCCAGTGAACGCACGGTCCTCACCCCTGCAGCCTCCAACGCGGCAAATTTCTCATCGGCGGTGCCTTTTCCACCGGAGATAATCGCGCCGGCGTGGCCCATGCGCTTGCCTTTGGGGGCGGTGACGCCCGCGATATAGGAAACGACCGGCTTTGTCACATTCTGGCGAATAAATTCCGCGGCCTCTTCCTCGGCAGTGCCACCAATTTCACCAATCATCACAATGGCTTCTGTTGCCGGGTCTTGCTGAAACAAACCCAGGATGTCGATGAAGTTGGAGCCCGGAATCGGATCGCCACCGATTCCAACGCAGGTAGACTGACCGTAGCCCACATCGGTCGTTTGCTTGACGGCCTCGTAGGTCAAGGTTCCGGAGCGCGACACGATCCCGACACGACCCGGCTGATGGATATCGGCAGGCATAATACCGATCTTGCACTCGCCGGGCGTGATGACCCCGGGGCAATTTGGGCCAATCAGCCTGACGCCCAGTTCGTCACACTTCACCTTGGCATCCAGCATGTCGAGGGTGGGCACGCCCTCGGTGATACAGACAATCAACTGAATCCCCGCATTCGCAGCTTCCAGTATCGAGTCTTTACAAAATGGGGCTGGAACATAAATCACCGATGCGTTGGCATCCGTCTCAGCGACTGCCTCGGAGACCGTATTAAACACCGGCAACTCCAAATGAACTTGACCACCTTTCCCGGGTGTCACACCGCCAACCATCTGCGTGCCGTAGGCAATTGCCTGTTCGGAATGGAATGTGCCCTGCGAACCGGTGAACCCCTGGCAAATCACCCGGGTGTTGGCGTCGATCAGAATACTCATGCCTCACCTCCCGCCGCTACGACGACTTTTTGCGCTGCGTCGGCCAGGCTTTCAGCCGCCTCAATGTTAAGACCGCTTCCGGCCAAGACTTCACGCCCACGGGCCGCGTTGTTGCCTTCCAGGCGGACCACAACAGGGACAGTGACACCCACCTCCTCGACTGCACCGATTACGCCCTCGGCAATAAGGTCGCATCTGACGATGCCGCCGAAAATATTGATCAAGACGGCTTTGACGTTGTCATCCGACAAAATAATTTTGAACGCCTCTGTGACGCGCTCCTTGGTCGCCCCACCCCCGACATCGAGGAAATTGGCAGGAGCACCGCCATGCAGTTTGACGATATCCATTGTGCCCATTGCCAATCCCGCGCCATTGACCATGCAGCCAATATTGCCGTCGAGCGCAACGTAATTGAGCTCCCATTGCGCTGCATGGGCTTCGCGCTCATCCTCCTGGGACGGGTCATGCATGGCCTCGAGCTCAGGCTGCCGATACAACGCATTCGAGTCCACTACCACCTTGGCATCGAGGCAATGCAAATTGCCGTCATCGGTAATCACCAACGGGTTGACCTCGATTAGCGATAGGTCTCTCTCGGCAAATAATTTTGCCAGCCCCATGAATATGCCCACGAATTGTTTAACCTGAGCACCCGCGAGGCCGAGCCGGAACGCCAAGTCGCGCCCCTGAAACGGTTGGGGACCCACCATCGGGTCGATCTCTGCCTTCAGGATCTTTTCCGGGGTTTCATGAGCGACCTTCTCGATCTCCACGCCTCCCTCTGTGGAGGCCATAAAAACGATCCGCCTGCTCGCCCGATCTACAACGGCACCAAGGTAGAGTTCGTCGGCAATATCAGTACAGGCTTCAACCAAAATACGCGAAACCGGCTGACCCTGAGCGTCAGTTTGGTAAGTCACCAAGCGCTTACCCAGCCACTCTTGGGCAAACTCGCCTGCGGCTTCCGGGCTCTCGACCAGCTTGACGCCGCCGGCCTTACCCCGGCCTCCCGCGTGTACCTGAGCCTTCACCACCCAGCGCTCACCGCCTATCTCATTTGCTGCGGCAATCGCTGCCTCGGCGCTCTCCACCGCATGACCCGTTGATACCGGCAAGCCATACTCAGCGAACAGCGCCTTGCCCTGATACTCGTGCAGATTCATAGAAACCCCTCAAAGTGCACTCAATCTACTCCTTTGCCGTCTTAAACCCAGCACTGCAAAGGTCATCATTATCGTTTGGGACGATTCACCATATGAATCGCCCGGCCATCCACCGCCAGCGCCGCCTCGTGCACCGCTTCTGACATCGTCGGGTGACCAAACACCATCAGCTGAAGATCTTCTGTGCTGGCCGCCATTTCAATAGCGATGACGATCTGCTGCACCAAGTCAGCCGCAGCCGGTCCAACAACATGAGCACCCAGAATCTGATCAGAATTGGCATCGGAAAGAATCTTGACCATGCCCTCTGTTTCACCACTTGCCAGCGCTCGGCCAATCGCGGCAAAGGGGAAGGTGCCAGACTTATAGTCAATCCCCTCTGACTTTAGCTCTTGCTCTGTTTTGCCTACCGCGGCGACCTCTGGGTGCGTGTAAATAATCGAGGGAATCACGTCGTAGTTGAGCTGCGCAGATTTCCCATGTATCCGCTCGGCCACCATGACGCCCTCTTCCGAGCCTTTGTGGGCCAGCATCGGACCGCGGACGATATCCCCGATTGCCCAGACGCCCGGCGCTTCAGTCGCACAGAACTCGTTGACGAAGATAAAGCCACGCTCATCGACCGTAACACCGGAATCAGCTGAGAACAGCTTCCCCGTGCGAGGTGTTCTACCGACTGCAACGATGAGACGGTCGAATTCCTCTGTGTGAGCACTATCTCCCTGCGCATAAGTGACTGTCACGTGACTCGCCTCGACTGCCACGTCGGTGACCCGCGCACCTAAACGGATATCCAGTCCTTGCTTGGCAAAGATCTTGGCGGACTCGCTGGCGATCTGCTCATCCATATTGGGCAGGAACTGATCCATCGCTTCCAACATGACGACCTCGGCACCCAATCGAGCCCAAACACTGCCGAGCTCAAGTCCAATGACCCCTGCCCCGATGACACCCAGACGCGTGGGCACAGCCTCAAAGCACAACGCTCCGGTTGAGTCGACGACCCGGTCATTGTCTACGGGCGCCGGAGGGATTGCCGCGGGCTCAGAGCCTGCCGCCAATACAACATGCTCAGCGGTATATGTATTTGTCTGTCCATCGACTGAAGTCACCTCCACCCGACGGCCTGCATTCAAAACTGCCGCTCCGGTCATGACCGTCACACCGTTGGCCTTCAGTAAGCCTGAGACACCCCCAGTGAGCTGAGAAACGATCTTGTCTTTGCGCGCCATCATGCCGGGTATATCTAATGCGACACCTGCCACTTCAATACCATGCTCACCAAGGTGTCCGGCGGCTTCGGCATAACGATGAGAACTGTCCAATAGTGCCTTGGACGGGATACACCCAACATTCAGACAGGTGCCGCCCAGCAGAGGCTGGGATTTCTCCCCGACATTTTGCTCAATGACTGCGGTGCTGAGCCCAAGCTGGGCACAGCGGATCGCGCAGACATACCCTGCCGGGCCGGACCCGATCACAATCACATTAAATTCATTAGACACGGCGGCCCTCCTTTATCAGAGCTGCAAAAGAATCCTGGCAGGATCTTCAATCAGACCCTTAATGTTGACCAAAAACTGCACCGCCGTCCTGCCGTCGACCAAACGATGGTCGTAGGATAAAGCGAGATACATCATGGGCTGGATCACCACCTCCCCATCCATCGCAATTGGACGCTCCTGAATCGTATGCATACCCAAAATCCCGGTCTGGGGCGGATTAAGAATAGGGGTGGATAACAGGGAGCCAAATACCCCGCCGTTTGAGACGGTAAAGGTACCGCCGGTCATATCCTCAATAGTCAGCTTTTTGTCGCGTGCCTTCGCACCAAAATTTGCGATCGCCGCCTCGACGTCCGCGATGCTCATGAAATCAGCGTCACGGAGGACGGGCACCACGAGACCCTCCTCCACGGATACCGCAACACCGATATCCTGATACCCGTGATACACCACGTCATTCCCGTCGATCGACGCATTCACTTCAGGAAAGCGCTTTAAGGCCTCGCATGCGGCTTTCACAAAAAACCCCATGAACCCGAGACGGGTACCGTTGTGGACCGATTCAAACTCATCGCGATACTGCCGGCGGAGTTTCATGAGCGGCGCCATATTGACCTCATTAAATGTGGTCAGCATGGCCGTTTGCTGAGTGGCCCCCAAGAGTCGCTCGGCGATCCGCGCACGCATTCGGGTCATGGGTACGCGTTTTTCCACTCGCTCACTGGTCGGCCCGTCGATATCGATCTCCGAGGGTTGAGCGGCGGGCGCTGCCGTCGTCTCAGTAGCTACTGCCTGCTTGATGTGCGACAACACATCCTCTTTGAGCAATCTGCCTCCCTTTCCAGTCGCTGCGATACTTTCCGGGGACAGCCCGTGCTCATCGAGCAACGCCCGTACTGCGGGACCCATTGGCACAGTTTCAGAGGGTACGTTCGCAGAAGACGCCTCCGCCGACACAGGCCCCTGATCAGGCTCGGATACCGCAGGCTGTTCATCAGATTTTGAGGGCGCATCGCCGGGCGCAAGGGTTGCCAGCACTGCCTCGCTGGCAATCGTCTCACCCTCGGCAACGATAATGGCGTCAATCACTCCCGGCTCGGGCGCGACCACCTCCATAACGACCTTGTCGGTCTCAATTTCTACCAACAATTCATCCCGCGCCACCGCTTCACCCGGCTGCTTGTGCCAGGTAGCGACCACACCATCGGCAACGGACTCCGGAAAAGTCGGCGCCTTGATTTCGACTGTCATGACAGCGTCCCCATATTAAAATCCCCAGGGCATGGGCCCCAGCGCTTCATCAATAAACTGTTCCTGCTCGCGTAAATGCAGCGCCGAGTACCCGGCGGCGGCAGACGCAGAGGGCTCCCTGCCGACGTAGCGCAGATAGACATCCACTTTCTCTCTCCGGACGACGGTAGAGAGACGGCTTTGCATCGCATACCAGGATCCCTGGTTCTTCGGCTCTTCCTGCATCCAGACAGCATCCTCGATGTTGGGATATCGGCCCAGCACGGCTTGAAGATCCAGTCGGGGAAAGGGGTACATCTGTTCGATTCTGATGATGGCGATGTCGTCAATTTCCCGCTCACGCCGCGCAGCCCGCAAATCGTAAAAGACCTTCCCCGAGCACAGCACAACGCGCTTCACCCCGGCGGGGTCCAGCGCATCGGTCTCGTCAATAACGGTCTGAAAGGTACCCTCGGCAAGTTCCTCAAGTTGGGAGACGGCTTCTTTGTGCCGGAGCAAGCTTTTTGGCGTCATCACGATCAGGGGCTTGCGCAGCGGTCTGATCGCCTGCCGTCGAAGCATGTGAAACACTTGAGCCGGCGTACTGGGTATGCAAACCTGAATGTTGTCCTCGGCACACAGTTGCAAGAACCGCTCTAATCGCGCAGACGAATGCTCCGGACCCTGCCCTTCGTAACCATGTGGTAACAGCATCGTCAAACCACACAAGCGACTCCACTTGTTCTCACCGCTGGAGATGAATTGATCAATGACGACCTGAGCGCCATTGGCAAAGTCGCCAAACTGTGCCTCCCAGACGACGAGGCCTGTTGGCGAGGTTGTGGCGTAACCGTATTCAAAGGCCAACACGGCTTCTTCAGATAGCAAGGAGTCATAGATGCGGAATGATGCTTGCCCCTCAGCAACGTGCATAAGCGGGATATGAGTGTCTCCATCGCGCTGCCCATGTAGCACCGCATGGCGGTGACTGAAGGTGCCACGCCCTACATCTTGTCCCGTGAGGCGAACCGGATAACCCTCATCTAGCAGAGAGGCGTAAGCCATCGTCTCTGCGAAGCCCCAATTCACCTCTTGCGCACCTGCGCCCATTTTCAGACGATCCGCGAGGAGTTTCTTTACGACGCGATGCACGGCAAAGCCGTCGGGAACCGTATTGAGTTGCTCCGACAACGCTTTCAACTGAGTGATCGGCACTGATGTCTCGGCGGCGACGTCCCAACGGTGACCCAAATAGGGAGACCAATCGACAAACATCGCCTTATTGGGCTCAGATACCAGGGAGCTCACCAGAGGCTCATCCCGCTCCAGCGCCACGCGATATTGCTCTACCCACTCTGCGTCTTCCTGCTCCGTTAATAATCCGGCGTTGATCAGACGTTCAGCGTAGAGCGAGCGTGTAGACGGGTGAGATTTGATTTTCTCGTACATCGCCGGCTGGGTAACAGAGGGCTCATCGGCCTCGTTATGCCCACGGCGCCGGTAGCAGACGAGGTCAATGACGACATCTTTGTTAAATTGATTTCGGTAGTCCACCGCCAACTGCGTGACGAATACGACCGCCTCGGGATCGTCTCCGTTGACATGAAAAATGGGCGCCTGCACCATCTTGGCGATGTCGGTGCAGTATTCCGTAGAGCGCGCATCGGCGCGCTCGCTGGTCGTAAAGCCGATCTGGTTGTTCAGCACAATGTGCAAGGTGCCACCGGTGCGGTAAGCCCGGGTTTGGGACATCTGGAAGGTTTCCATCACCACACCCTGCCCCGCAAAGGCCGCATCACCATGAATGACGATGGGCACGACTGAATCCCCCGAGGCGTCCTCCCGGCGATCCTGTCTTGCCCGCACAGATCCTTCCACCACGGGCGACACGATTTCAAGGTGGGACGGATTGAAAGCGAGAGAGAGGTGAACCTCCCCACCCGGCGTCATCATGTTTGACGAGAACCCCTGATGGTATTTGACGTCACCAGAGCCCGAGTAAGTTGCTTTGCCCTCGAACTCATCGAAAAGATGGACCGGATTCTTGCCAAGAATGTTGACAAGCATATTGAGGCGCCCGCGGTGAGCCATTCCGATACAGATTTCTTTTGCTCCGTAACCACCGATCCGCTGGATTGCCTCAGCCATCATTGGCACCAGACTCTCTCCTCCCTCGAGTCCGAATCGCTTGGTACCCGGATATTTTGAGCCCAGGGAGCGCTCTAGGCCCTCCGCACCGTTCAATTGACGGAGGATGTTCAGTCGCCGTTGGGTGGCAAACTCCGGCGCGCTCCTGACCGCCTCCATACGACTCATAATCCAGTGCCGCTCTTCCGTATCGACGATGTGCATAAACTCAGCGCCAACCTGAGCGCAGTAGGTGCTCTCGAGGTCGGAGCGGATCTGGGCAAGCGTCGCCTCGGCGCGCCCAAAGTAAACGGTCCCAACCTGAAACGTGGTGTCGAGATCAGCCTCACTTAACTCATGAAAAGACAGCGTAAGATCTGGCACGTCAGGGCGCTCGTTAAGCGCCAACGGGTCGAGTTTTGCCTGCTGATGTCCCCGCTGACGATAAGCGGATATCAATTGCACAACGCGCACTTGCTTGCGTTCGTACTCGGTGGCATGCGAGTCGTGTGAGACTGTCGCGTCGGTGCGAACACGCATTTTTGAAATGCGGGCAAACCGGTCTCTCAGTACCGAGTGCGGCACATCGTGAATCGAGGTTGTCTCGGTGGCAACGCGAGGCAGTTGATCGAAATAGTCTCGCCACTCCGGCGGAATGCCATTAGGGTCTTGAAGATAAGCCTCATACAGGGCGTCAACATATTCAGCGTTGCCGCCGGCAATGTGCGAGCTGGCCCACAAAGCCAGCATGCCTGGTAAAGATGTTGCCTGAGTCACCCGCGCCCCCTAATTGTAAATCGACTGACCGACTGGGACGATGCGCCCCGCCGATCTTTATCTGTCGACTACCGGCGGCTAGTGTACGAGAACTTTCACCACAGCGCGCGCCTCAACAACGGCATGCCGCCCATTTAAACGGGGAATGTTGCGACTTCAAGAGAGATATAACCCGCGGTTATGAGATTCATAACCGCGGTTTCAAAGAGGTTTATAAATGGAGGATATGGTTTACTAAAACTGCTCAGGTGGCCCGGTTTAAAAGCATGGTGCGGATATGCCCAATGGCTTTGGTGGGATTCAAGCCCTTTGGGCACACGTTGACGCAGTTCTGAATACCATGGCACCGAAACACGCTGAAGGGGTCGTCCAGCTTTGCTAGGCGGTCTTCAGTCGCCGTATCACGGCTGTCGGCAAGAAACCGATAAGCCTGGAGCAACCCCGCGGGCCCGACGAAGCGGTCCGGGTTCCACCAAAAAGAAGGACAACTTGTGGAGCAACAAGCGCATAAGATGCACTCATAAAGCCCGTCTAGCTGCGCACGCTCTTCAGGAGTCTGCAACCGTTCGATCGCGGGAGCAGGAGTAGGATTTTGCAAATACGGCTGGACCTTTTCGTACTGCGCGTAAAACAAGCTCATGTCCACGACCAAGTCCCGGATAACGGGCAGACCCGGCAATGGCCTAATCACCAGCTTCTCGCCTTTCACCGTCTCTGACAGCGGCGTTATGCAAGCGAGGCCGTTTTTACCATTCATATTGAGCCCGTCTGAACCACAGACCCCTTCCCGGCAACTCCGGCGATACGTCACACTGCCATCGTGCTCGGCTTTGATCAGTTCAAGCACGTCGAGGACCATGAGATCCCGCCCGCCGGTGTCGACAGAAAAATCCTCCATGAACGGCGCGTCGTCCGTCTCGGGGTTATAGCGATAAAGGCTGACTTGTAGCATGTTTCCGTTGCTCCCCAGTACTCAGTAGCTTCTTGCCTTGGGCTGAAAACTCTCGACGGTATGCGGCGTAAAGTTCACGCCCCGCTTTGATACCTGCTTCCCGTCACTGTGATACAGCGAGTGGCAGAGCCAGTTTTCGTCATCCCGCTCTGTAAAGTCTTCTCGCGCGTGCGCCCCGCGGCTCTCATCACGCGCCTCCGCAACTATAGCCGTCGCCTCTGCCGTCTCAAACAGGTTCTGCAGTTCCAGGCACTCAATGCGTGAGGTATTAAAAGCACTTGAGCGATCCGCCAACGCGACGTTCTCTACTCGTCCACGGAGATCGGCCAACTTGGCAATGCCTTCTCGCATGAACTCACCCGTTCGGAAAACGCCAAAATGGTTCTGCATAATCTCCTGCAGCTCATGTCGCAGCGGCGCCACCTGCTCGCCCGTTTCACGCTGGTTCAAGGCGTTTAACCTGCTCCCCGCTTCTTCGATATCTGTTTGAGACGCATCGCGCAGTTCGATGCCCTCGCGGAGCGCCTTCTCGATATAGAGCCCCGATGCGCGACCAAAAACCACCAGGTCAAGCAAGGAATTCCCCCCCAATCGGTTAGCGCCATGGACAGAGACACAGGCCACTTCGCCACATGCGTAAAGCCCCGGAATAATCACGTCGTTACCGCTGTCGTCGACGGTCAACGCCTGACCGTGCACATTTGTCGGGATTCCGCCCATCATGTAATGGCAGGTTGGCACAACCGGAATCGGTTCTTTCACAGGGTCAACGTGCGCGAAGGTCCTGCTCAGCTCACAGATCCCGGGTAGACGGGACTCAAGTACTTCTTCACCGAGGTGGTCGAGTTTGAGCTTCACGTGATCGCCATTTGGTCC
>WTHO01000076.1 GCA_011523115.1 Halieaceae bacterium
TGGTGGCGCCAAACTGGGCCAATACATCCTGCACATGCCCATAGGCCAGCGACATCTGCTCCAGCAATCCCTCGGGTGCTGCACCACTCTCGTCGATGCCTACCTGGCCGGCCATATATAGCGTGTTGCCGACCTGCACGCCCTGGCTGAATAAGTCGGCATAGGGGCCGCTTCGATACAGCTTCTTGCTAATACTCATGAATACACCCCTTGTTATTGGTAGCGGGTTGGCGGGTTGTTGTTACGTCACTATACCTGACAAATGTTACTTATGGTGCTATTCACATTCAAATGAAACGCTATGAGATTCCGAGCTGAACCGACCGTTAAGCGACCTCAGGCAGTCGAATGGCGCTCTTCTTGAGAGAGTGCGACCGCTGAGCTGAGGATCTGTGCAGCGCGTGTACACTCTTGAGCTCTCAGTGCCAGCAGGTCCGGGGCGCCTGATGCGGGCGTGGTGCGCAAGACCCAGTCCAGCCAATACAGTGGCGGGGCAACGTGCGGTAGTCTCGGTGCGGTTGCTATGAGCTCACGCATGCCAAGATCGATCCCTTCAGTGAGTGTTTCCATGGCGTCCCTGCGAGACGCCTCCTCGGCATCGAGTAATCTGAGCGCGTCCTCTGCCATTTGCGCTATTTCATGCAATACCGCGGACGCGGCGAGCATGTCTGCTTCTTCGGGTAATTCAGCCTCTGTAGCGGTGGCGTAATCGCCGCCCATCAAAACTGTGCCGAAGGCGGTACGAAGATGCCTCGTAAACTCGCTGATGGTCGCGAGTTCACCCGAGACGGCATGATAAGTCACACCACCCACCGCATCGCCGGCGTCGAGAGCGGTCTCCCAGACCGTGACGCCTTGACTCAGCGGTACTGCGGCCGTCGACAGGTTGAGGGACGCCGCGACAACACTGATCAAGTCGTTAACAGAAACGATAGAAAGGTCTGCGTCCAAGGGAGCTTGCACCACAAGATGGCCAGTACCCCATGGGGCGGTCTCCCTGAACCAAGCGCTGGCACCATAAATACCGATACAGCGTGTACCGACGGCGCTGGCGATATGCACCGCCCCGGTATCGTTGCTGATTAACAACTCGCAGTGTTCCAGCACCAAAGCCATTTCGGCAACGCTGGTCTGCCCGCAAAGGTTCTCGATGGGGTTGGGCAGATAAGAGAGTACTGCCTCGCAAGCGTCTGCATCAGCGGAGGCGCCGACCAGAATCGGAGTCAATCCTTGATGCTGCAGCGCCATTGCCAGTGCAGCGTAGGATGCCCCGGGCCAGCGCCGATGATCGCGGCTTGCTCCGGGGTTTAGAGCCACAAGGCGGCCCGCCGGCAGGGCGATGGGCAATTTTTGTGCCCGCGCAACATAGGGTCGGTCGGCTGCATCCACGGGGCCTGCCGGCCCGGCGGCACGATACAGATCAACGAGGTTGAATTGGTTTTGATCTCTAAAATCCAGCATTGCCAGGAGGTAGGCATGCCATGCCCCCTGCCATAGCCAGTCACCCGCAGCGGTGATGAAGCCGCCTTCTTTTTGTCTCGCGGATATGCGGTCTGCCAGCCAGCAACCCAAAGCACCATGGGTCAGATTAATCAGGGCATCGAAGTCGGGGAGGGCTAGGCCCTCGAGGATCGCTTTTGCCTCATCGGGTGGCTCACTCCGATGTTTGTCGATGCGGCTGTTCAGTTTGCCAACCCTTTTTTGCGGGAGTGAATGAAACCGGTCGACGGCGCCAAATCCTGCGAGTGCGCTTTGGTTTTCATCGAGCAGTAGCAGGTGAATTTCTGTCTCGGGGTGCGCAGCGCGGTATTCCCGAAGGAGCGGTGTGGTCTGGATCAGATCACCGAGCCGTTCCAGTTGAATGAAAAGCGTCCTGCTCACTGCGACTCGCCGAGGATCGTGAGTACCTGATCAGCGAGTGCCTTTGGGTCACTGTCCATGCACTCGAAATCGCGCTTCTCCGGGCACTCTTTTTCGTGGTAGCAGTACTGACAGTCGGTACGCTGCGGTGCAAAAAATTCTGCCCCGAGTAACGTAGGCGACATAGGCCCGGGGAGCATGAGCGATGGGCATCCAGCCAGCCGGCCAAGCCACTGGGTGGAGGTCGGTACCGTGACGAGTAATTTACTGGCATGCAAGCGGTTGAGGGTGGTGCGCATTGGCACCGAGCCATCAAACTGACTCCAGCAAAAGATCCCATTGCCCTCCAGAATACTCACAAGCTCATCACTGTGCTGATAGTGCTTGTAGCCCGCTCGCCCTCGTGTAGAGAGGGCCACAATCGGTTTGCCGTTGGCTTCACTCAGTAGCGCTTGATCCTGCTCGCAGGGCAATTCAATCCGCACATCATGATCAAAGTCACAGCAGGTTTTGAGATAGAAGTCGGGGTAAGAGGTTTCGGGCGCCTTCTGCCACCAGGGACGGTGCCACATCGCCATACGAGGGAAGGTGCTCTCCATGTATTCCCCGGGCCGTTCAAAAAAAGTTTGTGCTATCTCTCCAGCCACGGCCGTTTGTAAAAATGACGCTACGCTTTGATTGAGGTAGTTCCCTTCGACGGTAAAGCCGGTGTCCCTGAGCGCCCGGGTCATAAAACAGGGCATAAACCAGGTGTCTAGGTTCACGATAAGATCAAACTGCTGAGCTGCGATTGATTCGCCCAGTTGCATGAATTGCTGCACCGCGGACATCAGGTCATCAGGCCACTGCGCTTTGCTGATCGCCATGACGTCATCCACTTCGGGGTGGAGTTGCATGATTTCTTCACCGGCTTGGTAGGTGAGGACCGTGATGGAGGCCTCAGGATAGCGCTCCCGATAAAGGTAGGCGGCCGGGACCAGAATCGACGCCACATCACCCAAACCCATCAGGCGAACCAGCAGGATTCTCATCAGTGTGCCCTTTGCCAGCGGATTAAGCTGGGCTCAGCGGTCCGGAAGGAAGCGTCGCGTCGCATGCTGAGATTCTTCCTGTCGGTAGCCGATTAGGCAACCCTGCCCAAAAGTGTGTTCGCGCGGATTGCCACAGCCGTAAGTGCTGACGCACGAGTTGGATAGCTTCGGGAGAGGCGCGCAATTTGCCGCCATTATCAGTCATTGCTAAGGGTGTTTTATGGAGGCTGACGTAGCGCGCGGGCTCGGTTACAGTGAGCAAAAAGAGGCAGTGACATGAAGTGGCAGGTACTCGGGGATAGGTTGCCAAAGGGCGGTAACTTCCTGACGCGGCGCATTGGCAGAGCTATCTTCCGCGTCATGGGTTGGCGGATTGAGGGTGAATTCCCCAATCGAGACAAAGCCATTGTTGCCCTCGTACCGCACAGTTCGAACATCGATTTTTTTCTGACCATCGCTTTTATCTGGGCTACAGGGATGAGGGCCTCCTTCCTGATCAAGCACACCGTATTCTGGTATCCACTGGGCAATATTATCCGTGCCCTGGGTGGGATTCCCGTAGACCGGACGCAACAAAACGGCCTGATTCGTGACGTCACGCAGCAGTTCAGAGAGAAGTCCAAATGGGTTCTCGGTATCACGCCGTCTGGCACCCGAAAGCCGGTTAAGGAGTGGAAAGACGGGATTGCCCGCATTGCCGCGGCCGCTCAGGTACCGATTGTACCGGCAGTGATGAACTACCGGACGCGCACCGTGCACTTTGCGCCCCTCATCGAGGGTGTTACCGAGGTGCGCCAGATCATGGAGCGTATTCGCGATGAAGCGTCCAAGGGGATTCCACGATTTTCCTATCAGTAGCCGCTAGTTACTGCTGACCAACTGTGCGAGCGCAGCCTTCGGCAACAAGGTGCCCCGGTTAATCACGGCTTCCACCGTTCTTGTGTGTGCGATGTTCTCCAGCGGATTCGCAGAGAGGAGCACCGCATCGGCAAGATAGCCCGGTGCCAATTGGCCCATCTCATCGTCTAGACCGAAGAACGTCGCTGGGCGCACGGTCGCAGAATAGAGCGCTTCGCGGGGTGTCATACCGACCTCGACATATTGCTCGAGCTCGGTGTGCAGGCTGTATCCCGGAATACTCCATCCAATCGGCGTATCAGTGCCCGCTGCAATCGGTACGCCGGCTGCATGGAGCTCACCCGTGCGGCGCAGCGACCACTCGGCAAA
>WTHO01000177.1:0-1780 GCA_011523115.1 Halieaceae bacterium
GTAGCGTCTTATCCGAGAATCGAGGGCGACACAGCTCCAGCACCATTGCCCGCTCTGCAAAGCAGGCGAGCACGTCCAGGTCACACAATGCTGCCGCGGTCGCCTGTAGGGGTACCAACGATTCAGCCACCTTTGCGACGAGGCTCTCATAAAGGTGCTTTTCCCTGGCCAGCGCGCGGCTTTTACTCGACAAGGCCTTGTCTTCAAAGGCTTTGAGTTCGGGGGTGATGAAGCGCTCTACGTTTTTGAGCGTTTGTCTGCGTTGGTAAGCATCAGGCGCGTCATCTGATTGGGCGCGACTGATCTCAATGTAGTAGCCATGCACCCGGTTGTATCCCACCTTGAGTGTGGAGAGTCCGGTGCTGTCGCGCTCGCGTTGTTCGAGCTCTAGTAAATAGCCGCCGGCATTCTCGCTGATGCCGCGGAGCTCATCGAGCTCGGCGTCATATTCCGGCGCGATCACACCCCCATCGCGAATTAAAACTGGAGGGTTATCAATGATGGCGCGCTCCAGCAGCGCCGTCAGTGCGGTGTAATCGGGGAGTGCTGTGCTGAGTTCATCGAGCAGGGTGGAGCCTTCGGGTAGCCGGCTACGGATGAGTGGTAATTGCGCAAGGCTTTGCCCAAGGCGGCTGAGATCGCGGGGTCGCGCCGAGCCTAATGCCACCCGTGACAGAATCCGTTCCAGGTCAGCGATATCCCTAAGCGCCTCTCGCAGTGGCTCAAACCGGTAGTCCTGACGTAACAGGTCGACGGCATCGAGTCGCGCTTCGATGGCCGCCTGATCGTTGATGGGTCGGTGCAGCCAGCGCCGCAGGTGTCGGGCACCCATTGCCGTGACCGTGCTGTCATACACCGCATAGAGCGTATGCTCCTCGCCGCCGCTCAGGGTTTGATCGATCTCGAGATTGCGCCGTGTTGCGGCATCAAGCGTCACCGCTGCTGTCTGGGATTCCAGATGAATTGCTCGGATGTGTGGCAAGTCGCTGCGCTGGGTGTCCTTGACGTAGCTCAGCAGGGCGCCCGCAGCGGCAATCGCCACGGTGAGTCCGCCGCAGCCAAAGCCGTCGAGATCCTGAGTCTGGAACTGCCGCTGCAGGTCCTCCCGCGCGCCCGCCTCATCGAACTGCCAATCTGGCTGGCGACGGGTCGCGCCGCGCCACTGATTCTCCGCCAGCGGGCTTGAGTCAGGTACTAAGATTTCGGCGGGAGCGAGTCGCGCGACCTCGGCCTCAAGAGCGATCTGATCTTCAACCTCCGAGACCAGGAATCGACCGCTGCTTACGTCCAGCCAGGCAAGGCCATATTGATGTTTGTCTGCTGAGATGGCGAGTATCAGCGCGTCCTGCCGCGCGTCCAGCAGCGATTCGTCGGTCAGCGTGCCCGGCGTGACAATGCGCACGACTTCGCGCGCGACCGGACCCTTGCTGGTAGCCGGATCGCCAACTTGTTCGGCGATGGCGACCGAGCGGCCCGCCTTGACCAGCCGTGCGAGGTAGCTCTCCGCGGCGTGATAGGGCACACCGGCCATGGGGATGGCCTCGCCCGCTGATTTACCGCGACTGGTCAGCGTGATGTCGAGCAGACGGGCGGCCAGCTCAGCGTCGTCGTAAAAAAGCTCGTAGAAATCACCCATGCGGTAGAACAGCAGTTCATGCGGATGCTCGCGTTTGATGGCGAGGTACTGCTGCATCATCGGCGTATGAACAGGTTGCGGGGTGACACTCATGCGCGAATTGTGACCTGCACCGACAGACAAGGAAAGTGAGATCTGGTCATC
>WTHO01000177.1:1880-4107 GCA_011523115.1 Halieaceae bacterium
GCCAACTGCATGCGTGAAATCTTCGGTGACACTATTTGTGGCCAGGGACCATGCTCGAATGACCGAAATGGGCAGGTTTTTTGCGCAGCCGAACGTTTCGGCACTGCCGTGCAAGATGGCCAGGGTGAGGTTGTCTGCGGACTAGGCAGTTGCGTACAAGACATCCTCTCCGGACAAATAATGTGTTCACGCGAACCCGGGGGCGATGCCGTGAGAACGCTTGACGGCGTGAGGTGCCTCGGCGGTTGCGAACCCGCAACGCCAGCGTATTGCGAGCGCATCATTGTCGAGTGAAAAATATCAACTTAACAGCCGTGAGTTAAGGCTGTGAGCGAATAGCAACACACCGTTCCGGCGGGGTGATCAGCCAAGGAGGGCTAAGCCATGCTTTATTTTCAAATCGCTTTTTTGTGTTTTTTAGTTCTTGGGGCCACTGGGTTTTACCTTTGGAGGCGCAACAAGAGAGAACTGCAACGCAACGCTGATAATGAGGCAGAGTATTGGGCGTTCCGCGAGCGCATGGCGCGGAGCTGGGAGGAGGACCGCCAGCGTGACCTTGAGAAAGTGAGGCGCAGCTTCGAGGCGTGGGATCACGCGATGACCAAGCTCCATGATTCAATCGAGAGGGCTGAGACCGTCATGCTCGGCACGCGGCCAGGTAGCAGTGATCTCAACTGACCGTTATGGATCTTCTTCGGCAGGCCGGCATTAGGCGCGCTGGCTCTGCCTTCGCAGCACCTTTACATGTCGAGCCCTTCGAGGCTCTTTCGTTCGGTCGCTGCCGAATCTTTATGGCAGTGTTTTGGACTCTAGCCTTAAGTGTTTGAGAGCTTTAAGAGCAGCGAGGCCAGTGTTTCAAAGCCTTCCAGTTCGGTCTCTCCCAGCTCCAGTTCGTGTGTTCGGTCCCCCAGCGTTCCTTTGCCTGTCCAATAGGGTC
Organism: Halieaceae bacterium; assembly: GCA_011523115.1. Classification (GTDB taxonomy): domain Bacteria; phylum Pseudomonadota; class Gammaproteobacteria; order Pseudomonadales; family Halieaceae; genus Luminiphilus. The sequence continues at coordinate 2,818 of WTHO01000177.1, forward strand.
CGTAGACCTGCCATATGTCTGAGCTCAGGTAACTTGCCATATTGGGGCGAGTACTCATCATTTCTTGATGCTGTGCGATGGCGGGTTTGTCTCCAAAGAGCATTGCAACAGCGTCGGGTCCACTAGCGACCTCTAACATTCGGCGCGTCAGGCTCTCGACGACATAAAAAATAGAAAAATCAGCCATGCTGATTTGAGATCCCACGGCGAAGCCGCTGGTGCTGGCGGCAAGTATTTCCTCAAGATTAGAAATCTTTAACGCCAGTCCAGATGAAGGACCGCCAAACCCGCCAAGGACATCGCGCTCCCAATCTTTCCATCCCCAGAATGAGTCCCATATGGGCACCTGGATGTCTTCATAAATGTGGGAGGAGATCATGATGGCTTTTGCGCGATCTGCAGGTGCCTGAGGCATAAATCCCGCAATCTCAGCGACGTACTGAGCACAGGCACTGGTTTGATTGATGAGCGCTCCCTTATGCTCCACCACCGGAAGCGCCTTGAGCGGCCCTGAAAATTCCGGTGAGAATTTCTCGTTGCTTGCCCAGCTGCCGCTGACAAACGTGTCTTCGACGGACACGATCTCTTCAACGAAATCGAGAGCGGCATCGTAAGCCATATATCGGATGAGCATGCCACGCGCGGAGCAATTCCAGTAGCGCAATAAAAGTGTGTCAGGTGCGACGGGGGTTCCTTGCGGCATTTTTCATCTCCATTCTGATAATCGTGGACTACTGACTCTCGCCAGAGCCTAACTGAAAGCTACCTCACCTAGTAACCGCCGGACATGCCAGATGTTTCTCCAGCGCTGTCATCGATGGGCACGGAACTCAAGGGCACAAAATCTGAGGGCGTGAAATGGTTAAAGCCTCGCAGGCGGCACCAACTCCGTCACTATGCATCAGTGGGAAAAGTTCGCGATTTCCTCGCCGAGTAACCGGCTCAATTGCCCCGCTGTCAGTGACTTACGTGAATGGGCTCCAGTTATCTGTTCTGATGTTCGCTAGGGTGGGTAGACCTACTAGCCCTGCCCTCGGGTTACCTCCGCAGTAATGAATTTATTAACAACACACCACCGGATGCTAACGTTGTTTATAAATCTTGCTATTAACATCAGTCTCATCTACCAGAAAGTTCCTGGGTGCGTCCTTTGCAACACCATGAATAGATTGCAATGTGGCGAGATCAAGATCCGTAAAAAACCCGACCGGTTTCTTGGGGGACTTATATGCCATGACGGTGACAGAAGCTTCAGCGGATTCTGCGCTCCATGGCTCGTCTGAATACAAG
>WTHO01000045.1:0-9137 GCA_011523115.1 Halieaceae bacterium
GTGAGGATGCGTTGCGGTGCGCGAGGTTAAATGCCGAGCAGCTGGCCTTGGACGTCGATTGGCGATGCGGCCGCTGGTTTGAATCAGTTAGGGGTGAACGCTGGGATCTCGTGGTGTCTAACCCGCCTTACATCGCCGAGGCTGATGCGCACCTTTCAGAGGGTGACCTTCCCGCCGAGCCTCGCACCGCACTGGTGGGTGGCGCAACGGGGCTGGAAGCGCTTCAGGAGATCATTTGCTTGACGCCCAATGCATTGAGCCCGGGCGGATGGCTTCTGCTTGAGCATGGCTACGATCAGGCCGAATCTGTCGCCGGCATGCTAAGGGACGCAGGCTTTAGCGACGTGAGCACTCGATCAGACTGGTCGGGGCAACCACGCATCACAGGTGGACAATGGGCGAGCTGACGGACGAGCAGCTGCGTCGATACGCTCGCCAGCTCGTTGTCCCCCAAATTGACATGGAGGGGCAGCTGCGGTTGCGTGATGCCCATGTCCTGATTGTGGGGGCGGGCGGCTTAGGTGTCCCGATGGCGCAGTACCTTGCGGGCGCCGGAGTGGGGCGTCTTCGGATCGTGGATGACGACCGGATTGCGCTCAGTAATCTGCCGCGACAGATCGCCTTTTCCGAGACTGACATTGGCGAGCTGAAGGTCGAGGTTCTGGCCCAGCGAATTCGTGCTGCCAATGACAGCGTATTGGTGGAGCCATGCCCGGCGCGCTTTGATCCGCTCACGGCCGAAGAGTTCCTGTGCGATATCGACCTCGTGCTGGATGCGACCGATTCGATGCAGGCTCGGCTGGATATTGATCGCGCTACCTACTCCCGCCGCATTCCCTGGATCATGGGCGCGGCGGTACAAATCGCAGGACAATGGTCAGCGTTTGATCCCGAGCGACATCATGGCTGTTATCACTGTTTGATCGCCGACCCCGGTGCTATGGAAACCGGAAGCTGCGCGGAACTGGGGATTGTGGGGCCTGTCGTTGGCTTAGTGTCATTGCACCAGGCCATCCTGGCGCTGCGCTATTTGGTCGGCGATGATCTGCCGTGGGGACGTCTGCACATGCTCGACGCCTGGTCAGGAGGCTTGCAGTTACTTGAGGTTTTGGCGCGCGAGGATTGCGCCCTGTGTCGTCACGGCAGTAGCCAGCACCAACCGGATTAGGTCAGTGATTTAAAAATCCGTCTGACGCGCCAGGTGATCAGCGCCGCCGCGATTGCGATACCCAATATGGTTGAAACCCAGAAGTCCACAGTACCCTCGGGCAGGCTGTCACCCCAATGAATGGCAAGTAGGTAACCCAAGGGTAGTGCGATCCCCCAGTAGGAGAAGGTGACGACCAGAAAGGGGAAACGCGTTTCTTTGTATGCGCGCAATACAAATGATCCAACGATTTGCACGACATCGATCAAGATAAAGAGGGCCGCCAGCCTCAATAATTGAAACGCAAGCTCCCGAATGTCACTGGATTGTGTGTACGCACCAATGATGGCATCAGGGAAGAGGAGCAATAGCGACATGGCGAGCAGCCCGATTAGGGTAGACAGTGCTGCGCCGACACGAAAAGCCACTCTGATCCCTTGCGGATTTCCCGCGCCAATCGCGTGCCCCATGCGCGTGGCCATGGCACTACCGACACTCACCATCGGAATGTAGAACACGTCCCAGACGTTGATGGCGATTTGATGGGCGGCGACTGCAGCGTCGCCCAGCGTGGCGATCAATAGCGTGATAGCGGAGAAGACCCCGGTTTCCAGAAAAAAAGTGAAGCCCACCGGCAGTCCCACGGCGAGTATTTCACCAATCCGCCGCCGATCAGGGGCTTGCAGCCATCGATCGGGTAGATACTGACGCAGTGAGTCCGCGCTCAGTACGTAGAGCAATATGATCAGCGTGCTGAGCCACATTGAGGCGGCTGTCGCAAGCCCGCACCCTTCCGCGCCGAGCTCCGGTGCGCCCCATGCTCCAAAAATGAGCATGTAATTCAGAGGCACGTTGGCGACAAACCCCACGACACTGGCGATTGCAAATGGGGCGGTCACGCCGAGGCCTTGTGTGTGGTAACGCAGCGCCATGAAGATCCCCAGAGCGGGAAATCCGAGCCCAACCCTGCTGACGTAGGCCGCAGTCTTTGCGGTGGTGTCACTGGGGAGTTCAAGTAGCTCGATGATGGCGCCACTGTGGAGACAAAGCGGTGTCATCATTGCGCTCAGCACAACCGCGACCCATAGCCCCTGCGGCAGGAAGCTGCGGACTCGTTCAAACCGACCGGCACCGAAGTCTTGTGCAACGATCGCTGAGCACGCGAAGAGCGTGCCGAGAATAATCAAATAGAGGGGTAGCCAGATATTGAAACCGATGGCGATTGCAGCGAGGTCTGTATCTCCATAATTTCCTGCCATCAATGTATCGACGACACCCGTACCGATCTGGGCGGTCTGTGCGATGAGCAGAGGCCAAGCGATGCGCCATAGCGGACCCAATTCTTCGCGCATTTGCCCCATTGCAGAGGGTGACGGGGGTGATTGATCAGTCAATTCCGGGTGCTCTTTGATACCGCAGCGGTTGCACAGTTTAACCCGCATCCCTGTGCTAGACTTCGCGCTCATTTTTTGCCGGCAATGATTGTGCAGGAAGAAGCTGTGGCGGGGGCCGATGCTCCCAGTGACCCAAATACCGGCGCCGTGACCTCGGTGCCATCACTGGAAAAAGTAAAGTTCGATACGCTGAACCTCGATGCGTTGGTGCAACGTGGCGTTGACGCGTTGGGCTTCGAGTTCTGCTCTCCCATCCAAGGCCGAATTTTGCCTCATACCCTGAACGGGAACGATGCCATTGGCAAAGCACAGACGGGCACCGGCAAAACCGCCGCATTTCTGATCACGATTTTTAACGATCTGTTGAGCCACCCGATTGAAGGCGAGCGGTATCTGGGTGAGCCCCGAGCGGTGATCATTGCCCCAACTCGCGAGTTGGTGATGCAGATCGCGTCGGACGCCGAGGAGCTGGGGCGATTCACGGGACTGAAAACCGTGACCTTGATCGGAGGCGCGGATTACCAGAAACAGTTAGCCAAGGTGAACCGCTCACCAGTGGATATCGTCGTCGCCACCCCAGGCAGACTAATCGACTTTATGGAGCGGCGAGATCTGGCGCTGGACCGTGTAGAAATACTGGTGCTTGACGAGGCGGATCGCATGCTCGACATGGGTTTTATCCCGCAGGTGAAGCGCATTGTGCGCGCAACGCCGCGCAAGGAAGATCGACAAACCTTGCTGTTTTCCGCCACGTTCACGCAAGACATCATGAATCTGGCGAAGCAATGGACTTTTGAGCCGATAACGGTTGAGATTGAGCCAGAGCGTGTCGCCACTGCGTCAGTGGATCAGCGAGTGTATTTAGTTGCCAGCCGGGACCGCTTTCCTGTGTTGATGAATTTGCTCAATGATCCCGCAGTTGAAAGCGTCATTATCTTTGCCAACCGCCGTGATCAAGTGCGCCGGCTCTACGAGAAGCTGCGCAAAGAGGGGGTTCAGTGCGGCATGCTGTCCGGTGAAATTACTCAGGCTAAACGGACCAAGACGTTGGAAAACTTCAAGTCTGGCCGATCCAAGATTCTGGTGGCGACTGACGTGGCGGGGCGGGGCATCCACGTTGAGGGGATTTCCCACGTGGTCAACTACAACCTTCCCGAGGACCCCGAAGATTACGTTCATCGAATCGGGCGTACGGGCAGGGCTGGGGCGACGGGGGTGTCGATCAGCTTTGCCAGTGAAGATGACGCTTTTTTGCTGCCCGACATTGAGGCGCTTCTCGGCCATTCGCTGGCCTGTATGGCGCCGCCTCTTACAACCTAGCGGTGCTGCCGCAATTCCTCACACCACAGCAGGGTTGCCCCTATTACCGCCGCGGGGATGACCACGAGGTTGAGAAGTGGAATGCCGGTGAAGAAGGCTACTGCGCCGCCGAAGCCCGTCGTTGATAGCCGCCGCGCCGCACAGGCGTCACGAACGTCACGGAAAGGCAGGCGATGGTTATCCATCGGATAGTCAACGAACTGCAGACTCATCATCCAGGCCCCCAGTAAAAACCAGGCCAAAGGCGCAACAGCGTTAATGACGGGGATAGCAGTTATCAACAGCACTCCTAGGGCCATCGGTAAGTAGTACAGCACTTTTCGTATCTCGCGAAAGAACGCCCGAGGCACCTCAAGCAGTGCGGCCGCGACGCCGTCGAGCGCGGGCACCGGCTCGCCTGTGACGGCCTCCTCAACTTTTTCAGACAACAGGGCATGAAACGGTGAGGTCAGCATCAGGACAAGAAAGGTTGAGATATAGCCGGTCATCAGTCCGCCGACTAACCAAAGTAGCGGCGTGATGATCCAAGAGAGAAACTGTAGCCATTCGGGGACGGTGAGGAGCGCTGCGTCATAAAAATCAGAAATCATCTCGAAGAGTAGCCACCCCATCAGGCTGAATAGCATGATGTTGGCCATGAGCGGCACGATGACGAAACGACGCAGACCCGGTTCAGAGAGCATCGTCAGTCCCCGCAAAAAATAGCCTGCTCCTGTAAATAGATTGCCGCTCATGTGGTCGCTGTCCTGATCGCTGGTCACTATACTGTCGTAATCCTCGACCAGAGCGCAATCATCCGTGAGTGACGAAGATCTTTTTGCTGAGGAAATGGCTGGCGTCACCCCGCTTGGGCGTGACGCGCGTGTGCGCCTGGTCAAGGAGCGATTGTCTCAGGACCAGCGGGAAGGTCGACGGAGGGCAGCAGAGGGCGAGGAGGCCATCGTAAACCCGCTGGCTGACGAGGGAATCGCTCCGCTTGACGCTTGGTACATCCTCGAGTTCAAGCGCCCCGGTATCCAAAACGGCGTGTATCGAAAGCTTCGCCTCGGCCATTATCAGCTTGACGCCCGCCTCGACCTTCACCGATTCGGGATCAAGCAGGCGAGAGAGGAGGTATTTTCGTTCATCAGCGAGGCAAGCCATCTCGGCTTGAGAACCCTGCTGATTGTGCACGGAAAAGGCCACTCAAAGGCCAACGGAGACAAAACGGCGGTGCTGAAGGGCTACGTCAACCAATGGTTGCGGGAATTAGAGGCCGTTCAGGCTTTTCACTCCGCGCAGCCTCAACACGGTGGCACGGGTGCTGTTTACGTATTGCTTCGTAAAAGTGCCGAACAGAAGCGTGAGAATCGCCTTAAATACCTCAAAGGCAGAGTTCAGGACTGACTCTCTAATTTCTCCAGCAGCAACTGATTGATCATCTGTGGGTTGGCTTGGCCCTGAGACGCTTTCATGATTTGTCCTACGAAGAAGCCACTCAGTTTTTTGCGCTTGGCTTCATCCGCCGCGATGTATTGGGCCACCTGATCGGGGTTATTGGCTATGACCTCAGTGACCATCGCCTCCAGTGCGCTCGAATCACTGACTTGTTTTAGCCCTCTTGCGGCAATGATCTGATCGGCGTCGCCCTCGCCTTGCCACAGGGCGTCAAAAACCTGCTTGGCCAATTTACTGGATAGGGTGCCGTCCTCTACCCGACTGACCAGGCCGCTAAGGCGTTCAGCTGAGATAGGACTTTCAGTGATACTGAGCTCATGACGATTCAGCGCAGCCGACAGATCTCCCAGAATCCAGTTAGCGGCCAGTTTAGCAGCGCCTGACGCCCTCGCGACGGACTCGAAGTAATCGGCCATATCATGGTTTGGCACCAGCAATGATGCATCGTATTCGCTCACCCCATACTCGGCCAGAAATCGCTCGCGCTTTGCCGTGGGCAGCTCGGGTAGGCTTTGCCGCACTGCATCAATGTAGGCCTCATCAATGAGGATGGGGAGGAGATCCGGCTCGGGGAAGTAGCGATAGTCATTCGCCACCTCCTTGGAGCGCATCGAGCGGGTGGTGTCTTGATCAGCATCGTAGAGGCGTGTCTCCTGAGTGATAGCTCCGCCGCGCTCAAGGATCTCGGCCTGTCTTTCGTACTCACTGTGAATAGCTCTCTCAACGAACCTGAAGGAGTTCACATTTTTGATCTCTGTTCTTGTGCCTAGCTCATCCGATCCCTGCTTGCGCAGTGATATGTTGATGTCGCAGCGCATTGAGCCTTCAGCCATGTTGCCGTCGGAAATGCCTAGGTAAGTGACCAGCGAATGGAGTGCCTTCAAATAGGCCACGGCTTGCTCTGCAGAGCGGAAGTCGGGTTCCGTGACAATCTCCAAAAGTGGGGTGCCAGCGCGATTGAGGTCAATGCCGGTCTCATGAGCGAACTCGTCGTGGACCGACTTTCCGGCATCCTCTTCCAAATGGGCCCGGGTAATGCGAATTGGATAGAGACTGCCGTTTTCCAGTGGCACTTCAAAAATGCCCTCGCAGACGATCGGAGCAAAAAACTGGCTCACCTGATATCCCTTGGGAAGGTCGGGGTAGAAGTAGTTTTTCCGATCGAAGACGGATCGTTGTCCAATTCGCGCGCCGATTCCCAAGCCAAATGTAACGGCGTGTCGAACGGCTTCCTCATTAAGCACAGGCAGCATACCGGGCATGCCAAGATCAACGGCATCGGCCTGCACATTCGGTGATGCGCCAAATTGCGTCGATGAGCCAGAGAAAATTTTGGACTGAGTGGCAAGCTGCAAGTGCACCTCTAATCCCATCACGATTTCCCAGCTCATGACGAAAGACTCGCGAGGTCGGGGCAGGCCAGATGCCAATCCGTATCGTTTTGAAGACGAAAAGCGGCGTTGAGTATGGTCTGCTCGTCGAAGGGTTTGCCGATCAACTGGAGTCCAACGGGCATGCCATCAATGAGCCCTGCGGGGGTCGACAGGCCGGGTAGGCCAGCCAAATTGACGGCCAAGGTGTAGATGTCTTCCATGTACATTGCAATGGGGTCTTGCTGCTTCGAACCAAAGGGGAATGCCACGCCCGGTGCGGCCGGGCCGGCAATCACATCGACGTGCTCGAAGGCTCGCTGAAAGTCCTCGGTGATGACCCTGCGGACCTGTTGCGCCTTGTTAAAATAGGCATCATAGAAGCCGGCGGAAAGCGCGTAGGTACCCACGAGAATTCGCCGCTGGACTTCCTCGCCAAACCCTTCACTGCGAGAGCGTTGATAGAGATCTTCCAGGTCTGCTGGCGCGTCGCACCGATAGCCAAACCGGACCCCATCATATCGCGCCAGATTAGCCGAGGCTTCGGCCGGTGCGATCACATAATAGGTCGCAATGGCGTAGTGACTATGGGGCAAGTCAATATCGTGCAGTATGGCGCCGGCTCTCTCCAACTCGGCCAAGGCCGCCATCACATTTTCTCGAACCCGGCTATCGAGGTCGTCATTGAAATACTCCCTCGGCAGTCCAATTCGGAGCCCATTCACATCAGTGCTTAGCGCTGAATGAAAGTCCGGGACCGATATGTCGGCTGAAGTGGAGTCACCGGGGTCGATGCCAGACATGGCGGTCAGTGCCAGCGCGCAATCCTCGGCGGTCCGCGCCATGGGTCCCGCCTGATCAAGGGACGAGGCAAAAGCAATGATACCGAGCCGAGACACTCGCCCGTAGGTAGGTTTGAGTCCAGTCACGCCGCATAGCGATGCTGGTTGACGTATAGAGCCGCCAGTGTCGGTCCCGGTAACGAGGGGCGCCATTCCCGACGCAAGCGCCGCTGCTGATCCGCCAGAGCTACCGCCCGGTACACAGCTCAGATTCCAGGGGTTCTTTACGGGACCAAAGAAGCTGGTCTCATTCGATGAGCCCATCGCAAATTCATCCATGTTGCACTTGCCAAGCATGACGGCACCCTCGGCCTTCATTTTGGTAACCACGGTGGCGTCATAAGCGGGCACAAAACTCTCCAGCATGCGCGAACCACATGTGGTGCGGACTCCCTCGGTGCAAAAGATATCCTTGTGCAGCAGCGGAATGCCGGTGAGTGACCTTGTCGTCCCGCGCGCGATCTGCGCGTCGGCCTCGCGAGCCGATGCCAGCGCCTCCTCGGCACAGACTGTCACGACAGCATTGAGACTGGCATTTTCAGCAGCAATCTGCGCGAGATAAGCTTTGGTGAGCTCCTCACTGGAGACGGTGCCGTCGCCCAGCAGTTGCTTCAGTTTGCTGACGGGCGCCGTGAGCAGAGCATTTTCAGCCATCAGTCGATTACCTTTGGTACCAGAAAATAACCTTGCTCTTGTGCAGGCGCAGAGGCCATAAGGGCCTTCCGGTTGTCGTCGCGGGTGACGATATCCGGTCTGAGGCGCTGTTCCATGTCGTGTGGATTAGACATGGGAGTCACGCTCTCAGTGTCGATGGTGTTGAGCTCATCAACAAGGTTGAGCACGCGAGAGAATCTTTCTGTCACCTCGGGGAGGTCAGATTCTGAGATTGCGAGGCGCGCCAGAAGCGCCACCTTCTCGACATCTTGGGGTGTGACAGACATGTAACGTATCCTCCTCGGAGGCGGCGAAAACTAACATACTTGCGGCTTGCCCAAAAACCCCCGCATTGCTACATTCCCAAGGCATTTGCCGCCATAAGCAGTGATTTTGGGGGCATTTTCAGGCTGAATCTGCTGTCTCTTCTCAGAGCGTCAGACAGAGACCGAAGCTTCCAGACACACAGACCACTGAACAACGACCGTAGAGTCAGGGAACGATAATGCTCAAGCGCCTTCGAGGCATGTTTTCTACCGATATGTCGATTGACCTCGGCACGGCTAACACGCTGATCTATGTCAAGGACAGGGGCATCATTCTTGATGAACCCTCGGTAGTGGCGATTCGCATGCACAATGGCCAGAAGTCTATTGAGGCTGTCGGAAAAGAAGCCAAGCGTATGCTTGGCCGAACCCCCGGGAACATTCAAGCGATACGCCCCCTGAAAGACGGTGTCATCGCCGATTTCCAAGTCACGGAAAAGATGCTGCAGCACTTTATTGCGAAGGTGCATGAAACCAAATTTATTCGGCCAAGCCCGAGGGTGTTGATCTGCGTACCGTGTACGTCGACACAGGTAGAGCGGCGTGCAATCAGGGAATCAGCGCTCAGTGCGGGGGCGCGAGAAGTTAAACTGATCGAAGAGCCCATGGCTGCAGCGATTGGGGCGGGCTTGCAGGTGGAAGAGGCG
>WTHO01000045.1:9237-15450 GCA_011523115.1 Halieaceae bacterium
CAGTCTCCACCAGAGCTGGCGGCTGATATTGCAGAGTCTGGTATCGTCTTGACGGGCGGCGGCGCGCTCCTCACTGATCTCGACAAGCGCATCTCCAATGAGACAGGTTTGCCAGCCTTTATCGCTGAGGATCCACTGACCTGTGTCGCCCGAGGCGGCGGTAAGGCACTTGAGCTTATGGACCGTCACGTTCTGGATCTGCTCTCCACAGAATAAGCCCCGCATGACTGGAGCAGCGACATCAAACCGCTTTTCCTGAAGCAAAACCCGATCGGCGCGAAATTCCTCGTGCTGAGTGTGCTCTGTCTGGTGAGTCTGTTTCTTTTGCGCGACCACCCGCGGCTTCTGGCGTTTCAGCGCGGGGCCACCGATGCCGTTGCAGTGACTGCGGAAATCATATTGGCACCGGTCGATGGATGGAATCGGTTAGTGCAGTCATTTCAGTCCCGGGCTGCCTTGCAGGATGAGGTTTTTCGGTTACAGCAAGAAAATCGAGTACTGAAAGGGCAAACCCAGCGATTGGTCTCACTACTCTCGGAAAATGCCCGGTATAAAGCACTGCTAAATTCTGCCCGTGATATCGAAGACGAGTTGGTTGCGGCGCAAATTACGTCAGTGTCACCAGACCCCGCGCGTCATATGGTCATGCTCGACAAGGGGTCCATCGATGGCCTCCGGGAAGGGCAGCCGGTTCTGGGCGCTGAGGGGTTGATGGGTCAAATCGTCATGGTGGGCCAGCATAATAGTCGCGCAGTGCTCATCACGGACAGCGCCCATGCGTTGCCGGTTCAGGTGAATCGTTCCGGATTGCGCGCGATTGCCGAGGGAAGTGGGCGTATTGATCAGTTGGTGATTCGCCACCTCGCCGCAACCACAGACATTAGAGTGGGTGATTTGCTGGTCACTTCGGGTCTGGGTGGCCGGTTTCCCCACGGTTATCCCGTTGCTCGTGTCACTGATGTGACGATCTCCCCCGGCGATGCGTTTGCAGTAGTGAATGCGGCCCCTTCTTCAGCTCTGGATCGCGGGCGCTTCGTGCTGGTAGTTGTGCGTGAGTCTGCCGACTCGATCCAGCCTGGTTCGCAACTTTGAACAAAGCGCACGCACGCTGGGTTATCTATCTGACGCTTGGCTTTGCACTGGTGTGGATGTTGCTACCGTTCTCTATCGAATGGCGGTCTCTCAGGCCAGATATTGCCTCACTGGCGCTGTTTTACTGGGTGTTGGCATTGCCCCATAGGGTGGGCATAACGACCGCCTTCGCTGTCGGCATCGCTCAAGATCTGATTGAAGGAGCGCCGTTGGGGCTGTCTTCACCCGGACTCATGTTGGCAACATTGCTGTTGTTATTGAGTTATCAACGTATTCGTCAGTACGACCTTCTCCAGCAAAGTTTGGTCGTTCTGGTTTTACTGTTGTTGAGTGCGGGAATCGAACAGTGGCTGCGAAATGGCGTCAACGTGCCGGTGATGCCACTTGAGGCACTGGTCGGACTGCTGTGTTCAACGATGTGTTGGATACCAGTGAGGGCAATTCTTCGCCAGTCTCGGCGTTATTACGAGGTGTATTGATGACACTGGTGCTGGCGTCGTCAAGCCCTCGCAGGCGAGAGTTGTTGTCAACCTTGGTCGCGCAATTCGATATTCGGAGCCCGGAAATTGACGAGATCCCCCATCAAGGGGAGTCGCCGGTCGATTATGTGCGACGGATCGCGACGCAGAAAGCGTCAAAGCATATGTCGAGCGAGCAGATCAACCTCGGCGCAGACACGACGGTAGTGCTGGAAGGTCAGATCATCGGTAAGCCTTCGGATGTGGAGGAGGCGCGCTGGATCCTGGGTCGTCTATCGGGCAAGACTCATACTGTCTATACGGCAGTCGCGTTGGCGCAGAGCGCCGGCGTCGACACCCTTCTCAGCGCCACCAAGGTTACATTGACTCAACTCTCGCAGAGCACCATCGACGCATATCTTCTGTCGGCTGAGCCCTGGGATAAGGCGGGGGCTTACGGTATTCAGGGCTACGCTGGGGCCTTTGTTGAGCGGATCGAGGGGAGTTATTCGGGGGTAGTGGGTCTGCCACTGTGTGAGACAAGGATGTTGCTTCAGAAGAGCGGTATCGAGCTGAAGCATGGTTAGCGCCATTCCACGCAAACTCGGGCGCGCCGTGTGGCCTTCGATGGTGACTGCCCTAGTGCTGTTGGCCGTGTATGTTAGCGGGGGCCGCCTGTTGCTAGGGGCTCTGCCGAATGTTCAGGACGACATAGAGAGCCTGCTCTCTCAGCGCTTTCAATTCGACATCAGTATCGGGCAGATCTCTGGGACCATGGATGGATTCTCGCCGCGGCTGACGCTCTCGGATTTTGAGGTCACTGATGTTAAGGGTGTCAATGCTTTGCAGTTGCCTTCTGTGACGCTCGGTATTGATCCGTGGCAAACCCTGCTAGCGCGATCCCTGCGCTTCGAGGAACTCACGCTGACCGCCCCCCAGATTCAATGGCCCGAGCGCGCCGGCGCAGAGGGGCCGCAATTGCCTGAAGATATGCGCGGTGCGCTGAACAATTTCAAGCGTCTCCAAATTCGGGATGCTGAGATCCTGTTGCCAACCGGGCGTTCAAATGCCTCGCCACGCCTCAGGTCGCTCATCGTTGACATGGATTTGGTTCGCGATCGCAGTGTTCGTCAGATCAAACTGATCGTTGAAGCCACTGAGGGAAGGATCTTCTCGGCAGAGGGATCGGGAACCGGAAATCCGTTTGATCTGAGCCAGTTCTCGGGTGAGTTACACGGACACCTGAACAGTTTGGGAGGTTTACTTCTCGCAGAGTGGTTCGAGCTTGACCTTTCCGTTGAGGGCCAAGCCGACTACTGGTTTGTGGTCGAACAGGGAATGCCCGACCTTGTCGTGCAAGCGGATTTTAAGAACCTGACTGTTCTTGGTGAGCGCCCACTCGCAATCGATAGCTTCAGTTTTGATGCCGCTTGGACCACCCGTGGCGAAGCGTCCGAAGTGTGGATAGACAACGCTACCGTTATCTCAGGCGCTCATATTCTGGAGGTTCCCAGAACACAGTTGACTGGTACGGGGCTGAGTTGGCAAGCCCTGACCGAGAAGTGGAATATCTCTGATGCTGTGAATGTCTTGACGGGCACTGGTCTCTTGCCGGACAAAGCGAACACTATCCTCGAGACGCTCAATCCTCGGGGATCCATCGATAGTCTGCAGCTCTCTGTTGACTCTTGGCGGGCGCCGCTTTCTGCATGGAATGCGTCGATGGCCGTCACCGACGCAACCACTGATCCCTATAACAAAGTACCGGGTCTAGCTGGTATTGATGCGTCAATCACAGCTGACAATGCTGGTGCACTCGCTTGGATAAACACGCGAAACTTCGATCTGCTTCTGCCAAAGGTCTACGAGGCACCGATTCATCTCGATAGCGCGGTAGGGCGTTTAGCGGGTCGGTGGCAGCGAGGCGCACTTTATTTAGAAGAGGGATTATTTCTCGCTGAAGCCTCGGATCACAATGGCATTATCGAGTTTGAGATCGATATCCCGCTGTCCAAACCTGCGGTGACAACATTGCAAATGCGGCTGGCGGTCGCGCTTGAGAATGCTCCCATTTCCGCTCGCCACCCCTACATTCCGTATCGCATGCCCGCTGAGGCATACGCGTGGCTCAATTCTGCGTTGCCGCAAGGCGAGATAGAACAGGCGATTTTTCTCTGGCGCGGAGGGTTTCAGCCCTACGGCAACGCCGGTCAAACTATGCAACTTGCGGCTCAGCTCCAGAATTTGGAGCTCGATTACCAGGCCAACTGGCCAGCGGCCTCTGTTGAGCGAGCCGCGCTTCGTTTGAGTGACACAGAAATTGATATTTGGGCCCCGCGCTCCCGCGTCGCGGAGTTGCCGCTGACAGATACCGCGGTCGGTATTCGGATTCATCCTGACGCAGTGGCATTAGCGATGACGTCCGAAAACAACAGTGCACCCGCCGAGTTTTTGAGTGGATTACAAAAACTGCCTGCATTGGATGTGGCTGGATCGTTAATGAATGACCTGACTCTGACGGGCGAGTCGGGGGTCAATGCAGACGTTTTTCTGGGGTTCGATCTCCGCGATGTCGGCAACACCCTTGATATCGACTTCAGTGCCGACTTTGATGACATTGCGGTGATCTCGCAGTTTCTCGATATTCAAGCCGACAATGTCAGCGGCCCCTTGAGCTATCGGCATGGGACGGGGTTTGAGAGTGCCGGCTTAACCGCCTCGGTATGGGGGCGGCCGTTGCGGGTCGTGATTGACCCCGACCTCACGCAAGCACCGGATACGATATTGGCAGCTCAAATCGATGCGAAGGCCGATGTGAGCGATCTGCTGGCTTGGCAGGCGGTTGAGATACCTCTGCCGGTGAGTGGAATAACGGCGGTATCGGTTGCGGTAAACGTGGCCGATGACATCAGTGTTGGCATTTCATCTGAGCTGCGAGGGGTGACGGTTGATATGCCTCTGCCCTGGGGTAAGTCTGCCCAAGCCTCAGCTCCGCTGCAGGTGATTTGGCGAGATCGGGATTGGGCCGCCTGGGAGATCTTTTGGTTCGGTCGATTTTCGGCCGTTGTGGATGCGCCAGAGCTGGGCCAGCTGGCGGCTCATCTTGACGTAACGCCCCGCACGCGACCGCCCAAACCTAGTGACATGTCTCCAAAGCCAGGGCTTGGCGTAACGGGCCATTTACCCTCTCTGGATCTGGCGGACTGGGAGTCCTTTATAAAATCGCTGTCTGGCCCATCTTCGACACTTGCCACTCCCGCCAGAGTGCAAGACCTTCGGGTGAGCCGCCTGCTTTGGAAAGGGCAGGAGTTGGGTTCTCTGGACTTCCATCTGCGTTCAGACGCTGACCACTTGCTGATGGATCTCGACCTGCCGTGGCTGGGCGCGACGTACTCGCAAGAGAGGCGGATAGGAGTTACGGAGTCCGATGGCGGCGTCGACGCGCCAACCGAGCGAGTGCTGCGTCTTACTTACCTTGATCTCGATAGATTGCCTCAGTTCGGTGATGAAATGGTGGACGGGCAATTGCCAGATCCAGAGAGTGGACTTGGGCGGTGGATGCGGCAACTGCCGGTAGAAATAGAGAGAGTCCGCCGCGGCAGTACCGATCTAGGCAACCTGCAGCTGACGATCGATTATCTGGAAAACGACGGCTGGCGCTTTCAGGATATTGAAGGCAACTTTTTGGGCGTTCAGTGGCTACCGAGCACATACATCGCATGGCGTGCCGAGGGGGAGGAGGCTACTGCCCTGACACTGGCTGCTGAACTGAACGACATAGCGGGTTCTCTGGAATTGGTCGGGGTGTCGCCGATCGCTGAGACCCGCGGCGGGCGTATTGACGCAAATTGGCATTGGCCTGGCAGTCCGCAAGATTTCCAACTCACAGCTGTCTCGGGCACCTTGGATCTTGAAATGCAGTCTGGTTCCTTTTTGTCAGCAAACTCTGAGGCAACAGGCGTTCTGCGGCTGCTCAGCCTGTTGAACCTTTCTGGGCTATTCCGTCGGGCAAATATGAATCAATTGTTCGACCCTGGCGTGACCTTTGATAGAGCAGTGGGCCGATTCGAATTCGATCAAGGACTGATGCGCATCCCTGATTTTTCTATCGAGGGTTCGGGCGGTTATTTTAACTTCACGAGCGACGTGGACCTGCTGAACGAGACCTTGAATGGCGAGCTGGTTGTCACGCTGCCTCTTGTTGAGAATATTCCCTGGGTCGCAGCATTGGCGGGGGGACTACCTGTTGCGGCGGGCACGTACTTGGTCAGCAAGGTTTTTGAGGACCAAGTCAATCAACTGTCGAGTGGTGTTTACAGTGTGAGCGGGAGCCTGGAAGAACCCGAAGTTGTGTTTGAACGCGTATTCGATGCCAAGACGCGGATGAGTCCGACAGCGGCTCAAGGTTCTTCTGACGCTGAATCGGCCAGCTCGGTCAAATAGCGATGTAGTTTGCGTGAGTGGGCGCGCTCATTGCCGCGCGCCAATTCCCTTGGATGCTGCCTGACCCACTGCCTAAGCCAAGAAACCTCGGCTTGTGGCCACATCGACAAAATGTCCCCGATTGCGTCATCTCCGCGCGAGCGGAGGTCATCGCGCGCCGCCTCGATTCTATGCAAGGCCGCAGTCTGATTCCGATGCTGCTTGTCGAGCGCCGCCAAGG
>WTHO01000269.1 GCA_011523115.1 Halieaceae bacterium
TCACCCACCGCCAACTCGTCGGAGTAAAGGACCTGAAACCAGCCCCAGGGCATGGGTAGTGGGCAGCGTGGTGAGGTATCGCTGGCAATTACCATGAGTTGGTCTCCTGTTTCAGGCCCTGACTGAGGCGCCGCCATCGACGCTCAGGATCTGGCCCGTGATATAAGACGCCCTGTCGGACAATAAAAAACAGACGGCCTCGGCCACCTCTGCAGGCTCACCTAGCCGACGCATTACGGCGGCCCGTTTCAGACCCTCAGCAATTTTGGGCTGCTCTTCCATATACCGCTCAACGCCGGGAGTGCGAATCACACCCGGGCTGACCGCATTAATCCGAACGCCCTTGTGGCCATATTCAGAAGCAGCGCTCTGTGTCAGCGTATTCACGCCACTCTTTGCGGCCGCATAGGCCGTATTGAAGGGCTGGCCTTTGAGCGATGCGTTAGAAGAAATATTGACGATACTGCCACCCTCAGCAGAGAGCATCGCGGCAACCTCGTGCTTCAGGCACAGAAAGGTATTGGTCAGGCACATCTCCAGCGTGTCGTCGAATACCTGGCGTTCATAGCCATGAATTTCACCGGAACCGCGGCTGACGGCTGCGCTGTTGCAGGCGATGTTCAGCACACCGAAGCGGTCAAGGCAGCAATTCATCAAAGCCTGAACCTGTGTCTCGTCGCTCACATCCGACTGAAAGGCGATCGCTTCACCACCCAGTGACTCGATCAGATTAACCGTCTCGTTGGCCGTATCGACATTGACATCCGCGACCACAACCCGCGCGCCAGCGTGGGCCAGCGCTACTGCGATAGCGCGACCAATCCCGACGCCCGCGCCCGTCACGACACCTGCTTTGCCTTCCAGTTCTGACACCGTCCCACCGTCACTCGTATGGTTTATTGCTGCGCTGACCCCTGCATCGCCGGATTAAGCACCGCGCGTTTTCGAGGAGGGAGCCGCCTGCGCATCGTCGCTTTGGACGAATGCATCCGTGCGACAATCCCGTATTGTACAGAGTGATTTTCAGCGTAGAGCGGGTTGGCGAGCGACGCACAAAAGGACTATGACGCCGGCAACAAAGGTCGTTACACCAACCCCAGCGCATCATTGACACAACCACCCAGAGTCTGTGCCCGTTACCCAAAGCCTGTGAGGACACCATGATTACTGACGCTTTTCGACTCGATGGCAAGGTCGCGCTGATTACCGGTGCGAGCAAGGGTATCGGCGCTGGCATCGCCACGGCCTTTGCAGAGATGGGCGCAAACATTGCGTTGGTGGCGCGCTCTGAAGAGGAACTGCAGGCGGTGGCAGTCGCGGTTGAAGCACTCGGCGTGGCGGCGCTCCCTCTGACCTGTGACATTACCAGCGATACCGACATCAATATGGCACTTGAGCAGCTGCGCTCGCGATTCGGACGCCTCGACATCCTGATCAACAACGCGGGTGGTCCCGGCAAGGGCTATGGCTCGCTGGAAGATGTGGACCGGGCCCGCTTTGATCACACGCTGAACATCAATCTCAGTTCCGCTTACTCGCTGACGCATCTGGCCTTACCTCTACTCAAAGCAGCCGATCACGCCACCATTGTGAATATCTCATCAGCATTGGCTTGGATGGTTGATAAGCACTTTGCGGCGTATGGCGCAGCCAAGGCGGGCATGGAGCAAATGACCCGGATATTGGCCTATGAATTGGCACCCGACATTCGAGTGAATGCGGTGGCGCCGGGAGCCATCGAAACGCCGAGCACAGCTTTCATTACTCAGAACCCGGCCCTTCTGGAGAGCACAACGCGATGGATACCCCAGGGCCGTATCGGGCAGCCCCAGGACATTGCGCTGGCTGCGCTCTACCTCGCATCGCCCGCCAGCGCCTTCGTCAGTGGCAAAATTCTGGAAGTCGACGGGGGTATGGCTGCGCTGCCGGGCAGCGCGATCGAAGGTCGGCTCAGTCAAAACACCGGGCGCTGAGGAGCCGCAACCATGGCACATTATCTCGTAACCGGCGCCGCAACCGGCATTGGCCGCGCTATAAAGGAGACGCTGCTGGCTCAGTCTCACCAAGTCTCCACCCTTGATATTCGCGACGCCGATTTCCAGTGTGATCTCTCAGACCCGGCGCTGCGTGACTCGACCCTCAGCGCGCTGGCCAAACAGCAGATCTTTTTTGACGGTATCGTGACCTGCGCCGGTGTTGCCTCTCATTTCCCGGATATTCCCGCCATCCCCGCCATCAATTTCTTCGGCTCCGTCAGGGTGGTAGAGGCATTGCTTGACCGCCTTAGCTCCGGCGCACGGATCCTGGCGATCAGCTCGAACTCCGCGCCGCAATCGAGAAATACCGAGTTGGTAGCGGCGATGCTGGAAGACGACGAGCAGACCACTCGCCGACTCTCCGGGGAAGGATCCGGGCACGAGGCCTATGCGGCGAGTAAGCTGGCCATTGCCAAATGGGTAAGAAAACGTGCTCCTGAATTAGCTGCTCGGGGTATCGCCATCAACGCCATCGCCCCCGGCTACATTGAAACGCCCATGACGCAGGCAGTGGCGCAGAGTGAGGAGTATGGTGATGCGATTCGTGACTTTGTCGACAGCATCCCCATTGGACGACCCGGTCAACCGGAGGACGTAGCGCAATTAGCACAGTTTTTGCTGTCCCCCGCGGCGGAATTTATGACAGGCAACGTCGTGTTTATTGACGGCGGTCACGACGCGCTGTTCCGACCTGAATCCGTGTGAGCCCGCGCGTTCTAGAGCACATAAAAAACCTCGCGGCTGCCGCGGCCTTGGTAGCATCCGCCTGCGGCATGCCGGCATCGGCGAACTGTGACGCCTACACGCCGACCCGAACCGCACTGTTCGGGGATCTCCATGTCCACACCGGTCTTAGCTTTGATGCCTATATCTCCAGCATCAGGCTTGGCCCCAACGACGCGTATCGTTACGCCAAAGGCGAGCCGCTGCAGTTGCCGGGTGCCGATGGCCAGCCGGGCGAGACCGTCATGATCGACCGACCTCTGGACTTTGCGGCCGTCACCGATCACGGAGAGTTTTTGGGTCAAGTCGCTGTGTGCACCGCGGAGTCTGGTCTCGCCAGATATTGGCCATTGTGTGCCATGAGTCGCGCTGACAATATTTGGGTGCAACTACTGGCGGCGAGCTGGTGGACGTCTCTGGGGGGACAAGCCGAAGATGAACCAGAGCCCTCCTTCGCCTGTGAGTTGGGCGACTGTGATCAGGCACAAATTGACACATGGCGGGATATCCAAGCGGCCGCCGAGCGGCACCAGGATACGTCGTCGGATTGCCAGTTCACGACTTTCAACGCCTACGAGTACACTCAGGCCAGCTCCCAAAACAACATGCACCGCAACGTGATCTTCCGGGACGAACGGGTGACCGAGCGGCCGATCACCATCTACGACACCGGTCAGTCCGTCGCCTCTCTGTGGCGAGCGCTCGATGATCAGTGCCTGTCACGGACAGATGGTTGCGATGTGCTCGCGATTCCACACAACAGCAATCTCGCGGGGGGGTTGATGTTCCCGGACCCTGAGAGCGCCGAGCTGGCTGCCCTGCGTCTCACGATGGAACCCGTCGCTGAGATCATTCAACACAAAGGTGCCTCGGAATGCCGCTATGACAGGCTGGCCGGACTTGGCGTATTAACCACGGACGAGCTGTGCGATTTCGAGCAAATCGATAGCGACAACCTGCACATGCTGGGGAGTGTTGAGGGCGAAATGCGCTCCGACCGGGGGCTCGCCGTGCCGATCAACCAGTTCGCCCCGCGCAACCTGCTACGAAACGTATTGAAAGATGGCCTCGCTATCGAGGCCACGGAGGGCACCAACCCCTTCCGTTTTGGCTTTATTGGCAGCACGGATACACACAGTGCCACGGCAGGCGCCGCCCAAGAGTCAGGCTATGCGGGTCATCTGGGACGCAGGGATGCGGGCTATCGTAACGTGCAGGATCATTTTGCATCCAACCCCGGTGGTATGGCGGTGGTGTGGGCGGAAGAGAACTCGCGGGATGCGATTTTTGATGCCATCAAGCGCCGGGAGACCTATGCCACCTCCGGCACCCGCCC
>WTHO01000238.1 GCA_011523115.1 Halieaceae bacterium
CTCGATATCCACAAACACCATGCCCTGCTGCTTGAGATACTGCGCGTAGGGCCACAGCTCCAACACCGGCAGCGTCTCGGGCTCTACGACGTCCAGTGTCAGTAACTGCGGGGTGATGGCGGTGTCCCAGCGCCACAGTGTCGTCTCCTCGGTAGCCGTGCGATCCGACTCGAGGCGCGTCAGCTTTACCTGCTCGAGCACCCAGTGGTCCCCAGCGTGAGTGGCGCGCTCTGCCATCAGGGTGCTTTGCAGTCGGCGATCGTCATCGAAGCTCAGCAGGGTCACACCGTAAGCGACGCCGCCACGCTGCACGGCATCAACGTGCACAAACGTATTGCCGTCCCGGTTCCAGGCACCAAATCGCCCCGCGACCGCGGACTCAGAGCGTTGCGCCAAAGCCCGGTGACTCATCGCCAACTGCTCGGTGTGGGGTGCAACAAACTCGCCGACCGCAAACCCCACCGCCGCCATCAGCAATGCCGGCTTTAGCACCATAGTCGCCATGTAGAACATCGACACACCCGCGGCGCGTATCACCACCAACTCACTGGAAGCGGCAAGCCTGCCGAGCCCGATCAGGGCACCGATCAGTGCCGCAAACGGCACAAATTCATGGACACGCCTGGGCAGGGTGTAACCCACGTAAATCAGGATATCGAGAAAACTGTAGCCGTCTCGCATGTCGTCGGTTTCGTCAACAATCGATGTCAACGCATCCAGCCCCACCAGAAGCAGCAACACCCCCAAGGTAGCCAGCAGGACGGAGCGTCCGACGTACAGATCAAACTTACCCACGCGCCACCTTCCAGCGCTTGCTGATGCGCTCCCACTGGAGCAACGCTAACGCCAGCAGCGCAAAACCAGCGTGCACGGCCAGCATCAAACCAGGACCCTGTCCCGACTCAATGGCGCCCCGGCCCTGGGTCATGCCGAGGAAATAGAGCAATAACACCACCATGGCGGGGCCTATCTTTGCGTAGCGACCGCGCCGGGCGTCGGTGCGGCTGAGCGCCAGCGCAATCACCGCAATCGCAGGCACCATGACCGGCAACGACACCCGCCACCAGAGCGCTCCCCTGAGTCGCGGCTCGTCACTGGCCCAGAGGTCAGCGGAGGCTATCGACTCGACCTTGCCGCTGCGGCGCAGACTGTTCTGCGACTCGGGAATGAGCTCCCCATAAAGATTGAATGTAATCTCCTCGAGGGCCCGCTCACCCGGTTCACCGCGATAGCGACTGCCGCCCCTCAGCTCCAGATATCGCCGACCGCTCTCCTCGGCCAGGACGATCGCTCCCTCACGGGCAAACGTTGCGGTAAACAGATCTTCCGTCGAGCCGGGCCGGCGCTCAAAAACGAAGATGTTGTGCATCAACCCGTCGTCATCAATACGCTCCGCGTAGGTGACGTAGTCGCCCCGGCGCTGCTTACGAAAGCGACCCTCGTTCAGCATATGCAGGCCTTCGGCAGAACGCGGGTTGTCCAACAGCACCTGTGCTCTGGCAGAGCCCTCAGGTGCGATAAAGAGGGAGAGCGCCGCGACCGCAGCGGTGACGATCAGCGCGGGCACCATGACAAAAACGGCAAGCTTGCCAGGACCCACGCCACAAGCGCGCAAGACGACCATCTCGCTCTCCGCGTAGAGTCGCCCCAGGCTCAGCAAAATGCCGATGAACAGACCCAGCGGCAGGATCATTTCGAAAAACCCGGGCAGCTTGAACAACATGATGGGAAGCAACACGTCGCCGGTTAATGACCCGACCGCCGCCTCGGCGAGGTAGCGAATAAAGCGCCCGGCAAAGACCACCAGAAACAGCACAAAGCTGACCGCGACCGTGTGCAACAGAATGTCTCGCGTCAGGTATCGAAGGATCCGCATCAGGTCAGATAAACCGCGCCAAAATCATAAAGGGTTATTTCGTTAACGGCGTCGCCATCATACACTAGCGCCCCGCTCCCAAACTCAACAACCTACAGGATCACCAATGGCTACATTGAGCATTACCGCAAGGACTGCAGGGTCAGCTGAACTGATCAAAACTCAGGCGCTGGCTATTTTGATGCCCGAGAGAAAAACGCTCTCACCCGCGCTGAAGGCGCTGGACAAGCAGCTCGGTGGCACGGTGGCAAGATCGCTGCAAAACGGTGATTTCACAGGATCCGCTGGCACTCAATTGTGGCTGCCCGGTGCAGGCAGTGTGGCGAGAGTTTTGCTGGTTGGCTGCGGCGAACCTAGCAAGCTCAACGCCGCGCAATCGAAAAAAGTCAGTGAGGCACTGTCGCGCGCGCTCGTGGCGAGCCCTGCCAAGGACGCGCAGATCCTGATGGAGTGCCTGACACAGAAACTGAAAAACCCTGCAGCGCTGATGGAGCAAATGAGCCTGTCTCTCTCATTGGCACACTATCAATACGGCCAGACGCTGAATAAACGCAAGAAACCCGAGCGAGCGCTGAAAAAAGTGGCCATTCTGCCGGGCGCACTGTGCGGCATGGCGGCGGCCCGTCGCGCTGTCCTCGCTGGTACCGCGACCGGCCAGGGCGCCAATTTGACCCGCCAGTTGGTCAATCTGCCCGGCAATATCTGCACCCCCAAATTCCTGGCCAGTGAGGCGAGGCGGCTCGCCCGCTCGGATAAAAACCTCACGGCCACCATCGTCGATGAACGAAAAATGGCTGAGCTGGGCATGCACTCTTTGCTGTCTGTAGGCAATGGATCTGAGCAACCCTCGCAGCTCATCATCATCAAATACCGCGGCGCCGCGAGTAGTGCCCGCCCCTATTGCCTGGTAGGCAAAGGCATCACATTCGATACCGGCGGTATCAGCCTGAAGCCGGGCGCCAAAATGGACGAGATGAAGTTCGACATGGGCGGCGCGGGATCCGTATTCGGCGCGATCAAAGCGGCCTCCATGATGAAGCTACCCATCAACATCGTGGGCGTCATCGCAGCCGCAGAAAACATGCCGAGTGGACGAGCGACCAAGCCAGGCGACGTGGTCACAAGCATGTCAGGCAAAACGATCGAAATCCTCAATACCGATGCCGAAGGTCGTCTGGTGCTGTGCGACGCACTCACCTATGTGGCGCGATTCTCTCCTGTCGAGGTCGTTGATATCGCGACCTTGACCGGCGCGATCATTGTATCTCTCGGGCAAGAAGCGACAGGCATCTTTTCAAATGACGACAACCTTGCCGACAGTCTACTCAGTGCGGGAGAGCGCAGTCATGACCGAGGATGGCGCTTCCCCATTTGGGAGGAATACCATCGACAGCTCGACAGTCATTTTGCGGACCTGGCCAACATCGGCTCTGGCGGCGCGGGTAGCATCACTGCGGCCTGCTTCCTGTCTCAATTTGCAGAAGACTATAAGTGGGCGCACCTGGACATCGCGGGCACCGCGTTTAGAAGTGCACCCAAGGGCGCTACAGGTCGACCCGTACCCATGCTGGTTCACTATCTGCGCGAGCGTGCCGGCGTCCTGTGACACAAGTCGATTTCTACGTTCTGCCAGAGAATGGCAGCCTGACCGCTCATGCAGCGGTCGGGCGTATTGCTGAGAAAGCGCTGAGCCGCGGCCATCAGATTTTTGTTCAGGTCAAAGATGAGGCTGCGGCCACTGCACTCCATGACAGCTTGTGGACCTTCCGCGAAGCGAGTTTTCTGCCCCACGCCATCGCGGGGACAGATGATGGCGAACCGCTGGTCATAGGATGGGACGATCCGCCAAGTGAACATGACGATGTATTGATCAATACAACCGGCGTCGTGCCCGGTCATTTTGCGCGTTTTGGCCGCTTGGCGGAGATCGTGGCACCAGATGCGGCTACACTTGAGGCCTCGCGCGAAGCATGGCGATTTTATCGGGACCGGGGCTACCCCCTTGCCAAACATGATCTGTCGTAGCACGGACTATTGCCTACAGGGCACATCAACATCGTAACCATGGACAAGAACTTCTCACCCGCAGACATCGAAGCGCGCTGGTACGACCAGTGGGAAACCCGAGGCTATTTTGCGCCGTCCGGGCAAGGCCCTGCTTATTGCATCCCGATCCCGCCGCCCAACGTCACCGGGACCTTGCACATGGGGCA
>WTHO01000075.1 GCA_011523115.1 Halieaceae bacterium
TGCGCATGTAGGCCAGGTACTCGCGCTGGCAGAGCTTGCGTAGCTGGTTCTGACTCAGCGCCTGCCGCTGCGCCTCGTAGTAGCGCCACAGCGCGAGCCACGCCAGAAAATCCGAGCGCGGATGCTGAAAGCGCGCGTGCGCCTGATCGGCCTGGGCCTGTTTGTCGGTGGGTCGCTCGCGGGGATCCTGAATCGACATGGCCGAGACAATCACCAGCACCTCGGCCAGACAACCCAGCTCCTTGGCCGCCAGCAGCATGCGCCCCAGACGCGGATCCACCGGCAAGCGAGCCATGCGTTGCCCCAGTGCCGTGAGTTTGCCCCGTGCCGATACCGCACCCAGCTCTTCAAGCAGTCGGTACCCGTCGCGCACAACCTTCGGGTCAGGGGGGTCGATAAAGGGAAAGCGATCCACGTCCCCCAAACCCAACTCGAGCATGCGCAGCACGACGGCCGCGAGATTGGTGCGGCGGATCTCCGGGTCGGTGAATTCCGGGCGGCCCAGAAAATCCTGCTCGCTGTAGAGCCTGAAGCAGACGCCGTCAGACAGACGACCGCAACGGCCCTTGCGCTGATTGGCGCTCGCCTGAGAGATGGGCTCGACCGGCAGCCTTTGCAGGCGGCTGCGCACGCTGTAGCGGCTGATGCGCGCTTCGCCCGGATCGATCACGTAGCGAATCCCCGGCACCGTTAGCGAGGTCTCTGCGACATTGGTCGCGAGCACCACCCGCATTCCCGAGCCACCGCTCTGGAATACACGATTCTGCTCGGCCTGACTCAGGCGCGCGTACAGTGGCAGCACGCGTAGCCGGTCGTTATCTCTGAGTACCTTGGCGAGCTCGCGAATGTCTCGCTCACCGGGCAAGAACACCAACGCATCGCCGCGGGGGCCGAATCTGCCCTGCTCAATCTCAACAAGCAGGTCGGCGATTTGCTGGCGCACGCCCTCGTCCCGATCCTCGGTATCACCCACATACTGGACATCTACCGGGTAGGTCCGGCCGCTGACTTCGATCACCGGTGCGTCATTAAAATGCTCAGAGAAGCGCGCCACATCGATGGTCGCCGAGGTCACGATGACTTTGAGATCCGGACGTCGCGGAAGTAACTGCTTCAAATACCCCAGCAGAAAATCGATATTGAGGCTTCGCTCGTGGGCCTCATCAATGATCAGCGTATCGTAGGCACTGAGGTCGCGGTCATGGGTCAGTTCAGCCAGCAGAATACCGTCGGTCATGAGCTTGATCGCACTGGCATCTGACACGGTATCGTTGAACCGAATCTGATAACCGACCAAATCCCCGAGGGTGGTCTTGAGCTCATCGGCGATCCGCTGGGCCACGGTGCGGGCGGCGATGCGCCGCGGTTGGGTATGGCCTATCCGCAGCTGCCGACCGCGGCCCAGAGACAGGCAAATCTTCGGTAGCTGGGTGGTTTTACCCGAGCCGGTCTCACCGGCCAGAATCACCACCTGATGATCGCGAATCGCCGCTTCGATATCGCCCCGACGCTCGCAGACCGGCAACGCCTCGGGAAATTCGATCTGTGCCGGTACCGCGCGCTCGGGTGCCGGCTGGGGGCTGCTCATTGCCGGGGGCCGCGGTCAGTCGACGTCGCGTAACTCGCGGCGCAGAATTTTGCCCACCGCTGTCTTGGGGAGCTCATCCTTGAACACCACCGACTTGGGTACCTTGTAACCGGTGAGGCCCTCGCGCATGAAGTTGCGGACATCATCCTCCGAGAGATCGGGATTGCTGCGCACCACAAACATACGAATCGCCTCGCCGGTGCTCTCGCTCTGCACACCGATCGCTGCGCACTCGACGACGTCGGGGTGCGCCACCAAGACGTCCTCCAGCTCATTGGGGTACACGTTGAAGCCTGACACCACGATCATGTCTTTCTTGCGGTCGACAATTCGCATGTAGCCGTCGGGCTGGACCAGCGCGATGTCGCCCGTCGCAAACCAACCCTCGCTATCAATCACCTCCGCCGTGGCCTCGGGGCGCTGCCAGTAACCCGCCATCACCTGCGGGCCACGCACGCAAAGCTCACCGGGGGCATCAAGCCCCAGAGGCGCGCCCGCGTCATCGCGTATCTGTATCTCGGTGCCCGGTACCGGCACACCGATGGTGCCAATCTGCACGCCATTGCCGGGGTTCGCCGACACGGTGGGTGAGGTCTCGGTCAGACCATAGCCCTCGGATACCCGACACCCTGTCACCTCCGCCCAGCGATTCGCCGCATCGTGGGTGAGCGCCATGCCACCCGACAAGGTCACCTGCAAATCGGAAAAATCGAGCTCCCGAAAACGCTCATCGTTACAGAGCGCCACGAACAGCGTATTCAGACCGCAGAACAACGCCGGCCGGTGCTCGTCGAAGGCCTTGACCACCGAGGGCAGATCCCGGGGATTGGGCACGAAGGCTGTGTGGGCGCCAATTCGTAAAGCGTACATGGACGCCGTGAAGGCATAGATGTGATAAACGGGCAGCGGCTGCAGAATCGTGCTGCCCTCGCCGGTGATGTCGTGGGTCTCGAAGAAGGCGTCGCTCTGCAAAACGTTGGCGATGAGATTGCCGTGGGTCAGCATCGCGCCCTTCGCAACACCCGTGGTGCCGCCGGTGTACTGCAACATTGCGAGGTCATCTTGATTCAGAATGACGGCTCGATACGGCGTTTTGGCGCCCTCGTTGAGCACGTTATTCAATTTGAGGGCACCGGGAATCGAAAACGCCGGCACCATTTTTTTAACGTACTTGACGAGAAAATTGATCAGCGTGCGCTTGGGCTGGGGGTGTAAATCAGCGATCTCGGTGACCACGACCGTCTCCACACCTGTACGCGGCAACACCGAGGCCGCGGTTTGAGCCACATTAGCCTGAACGACCATCACCTTGACGCCGGCGTCGTTGAGCTGATGCTCCAGCTCGCGCTCGGTGTAGAGCGGGTTGGTATTCACCACCACCATCCCCGCGCGCAGGGCACCCAGACAGACCACCAGATACTGGATCAGATTGGGCATCTGAATCGCGACCCGGTCGCCCCGCGCAAGGCCTGCGCCATGTTGCAGCCAGCCGGCAAAGTGCGCAGACAAGCGGTCGAGATCGGCGTAGCTCAGGGTGTGACCGACACTGCTACAGGCCGCCTGGTCACGATACGTCGCCAGCGCTTCCTCGAAGAGCGCGACAATCGAGGGGTAGCTTTCGGTGTCGATATGACTGGGTATTCCCAGCGCATCAAGCTGCGCGGCGATCGCGCTCTGGACCGTTTCCGTCATGGGGTATCTCGGGTAATACAGGTGGTTTGGGTATGATGTGGATCGTGGGTTGCAGGGTCAACCTCTCGGCGCTTTTGCATGACCTTTTACCGTAACCCCCGACATCGACTGGAGTGTAGCGAATGCAAATCACTAACCTGACCTTCGACGAGATCGAAATCGGTGATACCACCTCCTATTCGCGGCTCATTACCGATCAGGAGGTGCAGGCCTTCGCCGCGATTTCAGGGGACCATAATCCCCTGCACCTTGACCCCGAGTATGCCGCCACGACGGCCTTCGGCGAGTGCATTGCCCACGGCATGCTCACCGGCGCGCTGATCAGTGCCACCATTGCGATGCAACTGCCAGGGCCGGGCTCGGTCTACCTTAGTCAGAGTGTGCAGTTTCGGGCCCCGGTGCTCCTCGGCGACACCCTGACCGTAACGCTCACCGTGACGGCCAAGCACGCCAAAAGGCCCTGGGTAACCCTTGAGTGTGAGGTCACGAATCAGGAAGGAAAAGCCGTTGCCAAGGGCGAAGCGCAGGTCGCCGCACCGACGGCAAAGGAGACCGTGACCGTGGTGCCGCCGCCCACTATTCAACTGGTCGAGGAGGCCTCGCTGGCATCCGACTGAGCGAATTGCTCGGGGTTGATGTACATGAGCTCAATCAGCACCACGGGCTCGGAAGGCGACGGGGTCGCCCCCATCACCAGCATGTTCGGCACACCATCAACCGCTATCACACCGGGAACGCCAAACAGTCTTCGATCGCCCGTTGCTTGCCCCGATTCGTCCAGCATGCGCATGACCGGCAGCGACGCATTCTCGTCGCGCAATGTATTACCCAGACCCGACAACAAAGCCAGCACCGAATCCCGGAACAGGGAGAAGTTAAGGGCGCCACGAAACTCACTGTGATCAAGACTCAGGTCGAGGCGCACCAGACTCTCGTCCTCCATGCGCAACTGGGTGAGCGCGATCCGTGTCCCGGACTCCAACTCCCGAAAAATCCGCTTACCCACCGTGCGAGACACATCAATCAAAGTCTTCTGCAGCATGTTGCCGCTGATGGTGGCCAATTGTTCCTCGGTGAGAGTGCGTTCGTTTGCAGCCATGGGTCCTCCTTTTACAGGGCGCGAGTGTACCCCGCGAGGCCACCCGCGCCTAATCAGAGACGTATCACGGCCGGGTAAGGCAGCTCTGCTAAACTCCGCCGGCTCCCTTCACTCCCCTTGCCCGGGCCAGATTGACTCGCACCCATGCTGAATCCGACTCAAACCCCCTGGACACCGCTCTCATCCCCCGCCCTCGATTGGCGCGATGACGTGCCGGTCGCTCAGGACAGCGGAGACATCTACTTCTCGACCGAAGACGGCCTGGCCGAGAGCGACTACGTCTTTATCGAGGGAAACGACCTGCCTGCCCGTTGGTCCTCCTCGGGAGTCGAGCGTTCGTTTGTGATCGCTGAGGTAGGCTTTGGCACCGGGCTGAATGCCTGTCTCACCATTGCCCGCTGGCTGAAAGACCGACCCGAAGGCGGCACACTTCACTATATCGGTGTCGAGCACGCGCCACTGCAACAACAGGATGTCGAGCGGGCACTGGCGCGCTGGCCTGAGCTGCTACCCGTCGCCTCCGCGCTGCAAAGCCGCTGGCCGGACCCGATACCGGGTTGCCACAGGCGGCACTTCGCCCAGTGGGGGGTAACACTCGACTTCTGGTGGGGCGACGCGGCCTGCGTGCTCGAGGATTTGGCGAGCCATGGCAGACGATGGGTCGACGCCTGGTATCTGGATGGCTTTGCGCCCGCCCGGGAGGCCGGACCGTGGCAGCAAGCGGTCTACACCGCCATGGCGGCACTGAGCCTGCCGGGCGCCACATTTTCCACCTTTACGGCAGCAGGAGATGTCAGACGCGGTCTTGAGGCTGCGGGCTTCTCGGTGAGCAAACGGGCGGGCTTTGGCAGCAAGCGCGACGCCCTCTGCGGTTTCATCGGCAACCCCACACAGGCGTCGCCGCCCATCACGCCTTGGGACCTCAATCCCACACCCCGAAAACCTGCCCACGCAATGGTGATTGGCGCAGGGCTCGCCGGTGCTCATGCAGCGCACGCCCTCGCAACCCGGGGCATCGCCGTGACCGTGTTGGAGGCGGCTACCCACGCCTCCGGCGGCTCCAGCAACCTGCAAGGTGTGACCTACACGCGCCTATCACACCAGCACAATCCGCTGACGGATTTTTCAGTATCGGCCTTCGCCTACGCCGCGGATCATTACGAGGTTTTAGCGGGATCTGGGGCACTGGAGCCCGGCATCGACTATGGCTGGGGCGGGTACATCCAGCTTGACGACGAGGAGGATACCCTCGATCACCTGAGCAAGGTGCTCCCTCTCGCTCCTGATTTCGCACAGGTGCTGGACAAGCAGGAAATTGCGGCGCTGATCGGCGCCCAGCCCCGGTGCGGCGGCATCCACTATCTGCGAGGCGGCTGGCTCAACCCGCAGGCCGTTTGCCGGGCGCTACTCGCACACCCGGCCATCACGCTCATAGAAGGGGCCGGTGCAGTGCAACTCACGCCATCAGAGGGTCAGTGGCAGGCATTGGACCCCAGTGGCAAGCCGATAGCAGAGGCCCCCCTTGCAGTCCTCGCCACCGCTTACGGCGTCACGATGCAAACCGCGCTCGCCTGGCTGCCCCTGACGTCTATCAGAGGCCAGACCACGCACCTACCTGCCACCGATCAGCTGAGCGATCTTCAGGTTGCACTCTGCGACAGCGGCTACCTGCCACCCGCTCGATCGGGGCAGCACTGCATGGGCGCCAGTTTCGTCCCGGGCGACCCGGGCACCGATGAACGTGCCGCGGAGCACGCGCATAATGTCGACATGATGCATACCGCCCTGCCCGATCTGAACCTCCATTCCCCGGAAGCCGGATGGCGGGGGCATGTTGCCCATCGCTGCAACAGCAACGATTACCTCCCGGTGGCGGGCGTGGTGCCGGATCTCCCGGCCTTCAATACGCAATATGATGCGCTGCGCCATGATCGGAAACGCCCCATCAACGCAGCTTGCCCGGTTCTGCCGGGGCTTGCCGTGCTGACTAGCCTGGGGTCCCGGGGGCTCTCCGCCGCGCCACTGGCGGCGGAGGTGTTGGCGGATCAGCTCTGCGGCGGCCCGCCGGCGGTGCCGCGTTACTTGCAGCGCGCCATTAGCCCGGCGCGCTTTGCCGAGCGGGCGCTGAAGCGCGGGGAACCCCTGTGAACGCCAACGGCAAGCTCCATCGGCGCACCCACATCCGCCAAGGCGATCGCACACGCCGCGCTCTAGGTCCAGCGCTACAGCCATGGCTGCGGTGCTCGCTACAGTCACTGCTACGGTGCCTGCTGATTGGCTCAATGTTAGGCACGGCGGCGGCCTGTGACGCCGCTCCCGATACCTACACCCATACCCAACCAAATAGCGATACCGACACCGGTATCCAGAACGCCGGCACGGCAGCTGACAGCTCGGCAAAGGCTGTGCAGCACTATGGCTTTGCTGTGGTCTCCCAGCTCCGCTTCGACCGAAATAATTTCACGCAGGGTCTCGAGATTCATGACGGGCGTTTGTATGTCAGCTCCGGTCTGTATGGCCAATCGGTGATACGGGTGTACACGTTTCCCGAGCTAGAACTCCTGCACTCGGTGCCGGTGGACCCGCGGATTTTTGCCGAGGGACTGACGGTCATCGGGGACAGGCTGATACTGCTCTCCTGGCGTGAGCGCGTCATGCTGGTCTATTCGCTGCCCGCTATGACGCTCATCGGCCAGAGCCCTCTGCCCGGGCAGGGCTGGGGTGCCACCCACAATGGTTCAGTGCTCTGGTTTAGCGACGGGTCGGATCGCCTTTACTCAGCCGACTTAAGCGCCGACGGCGAACTGGCGATGCTCCCCGTGACCCTCGCCGGCAAGCCGCTGCGCAACCTTAACGAGCTCGAGTGGGTGGGCGATGAGATCTGGGCTAATGTATGGCAAACCGACCACATCGCGCGCATCAACCCTGAGACCGGCATCGTGGAAGGGATGATCAATTTGTCGGGGTTGCTGGCAGACGAGGACCGGCTTCGCGACACCGACGTGCTGAACGGCATTGCCATTAATCCGGAGGATGGTGCGATCTGGGTCACGGGTAAACGCTGGCCCTGGCTTTATCAAATCAGACTGGAAAATAGCCCTCCATGACCCCACATTAAAAGCAGTGACAAGATCACCCACACAATGAGCGACGCGCGGCGACGCGAGACGCCAGCCGAGCGCCATAACAACACTTGATACGATCCACAGACTCTGAACAAAACTGGAACCACTGATATGACCGAAGCCTCCCGCACGCCCACGACAGCCGAGCATCCAAACACCTTCGTCTTGAAGCGTGCGGTGCCGATTCCCAGCCTGAATCTGACTGTCGAGGAGTACGAGCACCCCGGCACCGGCGCCACCCATTTGCATCTCAGTAGTGACTCGACAGAAAACGTATTCATGGTGGCACTGCGCACAGTGCCCGAGGACTCCACCGGGGTCGCGCACATTCTCGAGCACACCGCGCTGTGTGGCAGCGAGCGCTACCCGGTGCGTGATCCCTTCTTCATGATGCTCCGCCGCTCGCTCAACACCTTTATGAACGCCTTCACCAGTTCTGACTGGACCGCGTACCCCTTCGCCACCCAGAACCGCAAGGATTTCGGCAACCTGCTGGATGTGTATCTGGATGCGGTGTTCTTCTCGCGGTTAGACCCGCTGGATTTCGCGCAGGAAGGGCACCGGGTCGAGTTTGAGAACGACGACAGTAATCAGCCTCTGGTCTTTAAAGGCGTTGTATTCAATGAAATGAAAGGGGCGATGTCATCGACCCCGTCTGTTCTGTGGGATCGCCTCAGCCACGAACTGTTTCCGTCCAATACCTACCACTTTAATAGCGGCGGTGACCCGGAGCACATTCCCGACCTCAGCTATCAGCAGCTGCGGGATTTTTATGCCGAGCACTACCACCCCAGTAACGCTATTTTTCTGACCTTCGGTGATATCGCAGCAGAGGCACATCAATGCGTTTTTGAATCGTCGGTGCTGCATCGGTTTGAACGACTGGGCCGCAAGATCGAGGTTGGCCTGGAGACCCCCTTCAACGCGCCCAGGCAAGCCACCCACCCCTATGCGGTGGATGCCGAGGAAGGCACGAGCGATAAAACGCATCTGATCATGGGTTGGAAACTCGGCGAGAGTGCGGATCTGACGGCCATGCTCGAGGCACAGCTTGTCTCGTCGGTGCTGATGGAGAACAGCGCCTCGCCGCTGATGCACTACCTCGAAACAACGGACCGCGGCAGCGCGCCGTCACCGCTATGCGGGCTTGAGGAATCCATGCGCGAGATGGTGTTCTGTTGTGGTATTGAAGGGAGTAACGCAGACCAGGCCGAAGCCTTCGAATCCGAGGTGTTGGCCACCATTGAAAAAGTGGCCAACGACGGGGTGGACGCTGAAAAAGTCGAGGCCATCCTGCGACAAATCGAGCTGCATCAGCGAGAAGTCAGCGGTGATGGCATGCCCT
Organism: Halieaceae bacterium; assembly: GCA_011523115.1. Lineage (GTDB taxonomy): Bacteria > Pseudomonadota > Gammaproteobacteria > Pseudomonadales > Halieaceae > Luminiphilus. Next base: position 8,850 of record WTHO01000075.1, read on the forward strand.
ACGGCCTGAATCTGATGCTGCGCGCGCTGGGAGCGGCGACACACTATGGTGATGCAGTGGCAGCGCTCGATCTTGAGCCTGTGATTGCGAGGCTGCGCGAACAGGTCAAGGCAGCGGACTACATCCCTAACCTGATCAGGCAGTGCTTACTCGACAACCCGCATCGAGTGCGACTGGTCGTGGCGCCCGATCCTGCCCTCGCGGCGCGGCGGGAGGCCGCGGAGACCGAGCGCCTCGCCGCAATGAAAGGCAACCTCAGTGGTGAGCACACCGCGGAGATTCTGGATCTGGCGGCGCGGCTACGTGAGCGGCAGTCGCAAAAGGATGACCCGACCATCCTGCCGCGGGTAGCGCTATCTGACATTCCCGCCGAGACGCCCTCCCCTCTGCCCGACATCACTGAGGGTGAGAGAACGCACTATCGCTACACAGCGGGCACCAACGGACTGGTTTACCAACAATGGGTTAGCCCATTGCCGGCCCTGACCTCAGCCGAGCAACAGCATTTGCCTCTGGTCACAGCGCTCATGGCAGAGGTGGGGGTCGGCGAGCTCGACTATCTCGCCACCCAGGAGCGACACTCTGCCACCGTGGGATCGCTGAGCGCATCGGTGAGCAGCCGCTCGCAGCGCGGCGATGAGCAGTCTAGCGAGCGTTATTTCGTGCTGTCCTCCAAGGCGCTGGCCGATCGCGCAGGGCCGCAACTGACGCTGATGTCCGATACCCTGCAACAGGCGCGCTTTGATGAGCACAACCGCATTCGGGACCTGGTCAGTCAGATTCGCGCGCGACGGGATCAGGGCATTACCGGCAGCGGTCACGCGCTGGCCATGAGCGCGGCCTGTGCGGGCATGAGCCCGCTGGCCAAGCTCGGACACGAGCAAGGCGGTCTCGAGGGCATCCGCCGCATGCGGGCGCTGGACGACGTGCTCAAGCAGGACGGTGAACTAGAAGCGCTGGCCCACTCCCTCGGCGCCATTCACCGCAAGCTGGCTGAGGGCGGCGCGCCGCTTATCTGCACCATTGCTGATGAGCCCAACCTCGCCGCCGCCGCTGACGCGGCCTGGGCGGCAGCCCATGCAGTCGGCACCGGCGAATCTGAGACGCCCGGCGCGGCTCCAGTGCGTGAGGCCCGACAGGAGATGTGGGTCACCAATACCCAGGTCAATTTCTGCGCCAAAGCGTACCCCACCGTGCCCTCCGGTCATCCCGACGCGCCGGTGCTATCAGTACTGGCGGCCTTCCTGCGCAATGGTTTTCTGCATCGCAGCATCCGCGAACAAGGTGGGGCCTATGGTGGCGGTGCGAGCCACGACCCTAACATCGCTGCATTCCGGTTTTTCTCCTATCGGGACCCCAGACTGGTCGAAACATTGACCGACTTTGATGCGGCAATTACCTGGCTCCTCGACACGCAGCATGAGCAGCTGGCCTTGGAAGAGGCGATCCTCAGCGTCATGGCCAGCCTCGACAAACCCGGTTCACCGGCGGGCGAGGCCAAACGGGATTTTCATGAGCGACTTTTTGGTCGCACTGCCGAGCATCGTAAGCAGCTCCGCGCGGGCATCGTGAATACCCGTATTGAGGATCTTCGACGCGTTACCGAGACCTACCTGAGACCGGAACTGGCCAGCACCGCAGTGATCACCCACACCGCTGGCGCAGAGATCATTGCCGAGCAGGGTCTGACGCTGACCAGACAGGAGCTCCTTTAACGGACAGAAGCAACCCCTGCCCATCGGGTGCCCAGGCACGCAAAAACTGATTGAGCGTCCACATCAGCGCACCCTGTGTGGGGTCTGCCAACGTCACACGCTGGCCCGCGACGCCCGTGAGCACGCTGAAATGCGGACCGGTGGGCAGCCGAAGGTACACCAGTACAGGTAGCGGCACCGATAACAGCGCGCGGCTGGGCAGCCGCGTGACGCTCGGTTCTACTTTGAGCGCCGCTGCCATGTCAGCTAATTGACTCAGGCTAAACCCCTCACGCCGCACCCGTTGCCACTCGTCGGTCGTAAATGACTGCGACCTGACCAGATCGTCGGGCTCAACGGCTCGATCTGTGTAGAACGAGAGCAACGTTGCCAGCGCGGCACTGCCGCAATCAAACCCGGCCTGCTGTCGTGTGAGCGTTACCGGCAAACTCTTGGGTGGCTGCGCTAATACTGACGCGCAGGCGCATCCAAACGTCATGAGCCCGACAAGGCTGCACCATAATGTCTGTGTCAGAAGCGGTGCGGATGCCCGCTTAACCAACGCGCAATGCATATCAGTCGATGGTCAGACGAGCGCGACGCTCTAACCAGACAACAAGCAATGCCGAGCCACTAAAAAACAACGTGAGCGTCACGCCGGGTGGTATCAGCGCGCCAGCAACCACACTGACCGCTGCCAGTAACCCCGCCCAGGCCGCCAGCACCGGTATGATTCTCAAAGCGAAAAAGGCCTCCCGGGCGCGATAGCGTCTCGCTTGCTGGAGCTTGCACTGCAATTGCTGCACCGCAGAAGGCTCAGTGCGTGATGACGCACCTGAGCCAATTCTGGTGAGCCGATTCACTGCGGGGCTTCTTGTTCGGCGTAATACGGCACATAAACGCCCCAGTAAAAAGACGCCAGCGCCAGATCAACGGTGACCACACCGACGATAAAGGGCAGCACTTTGCCGCGGAGTTGGGCTGCCTCCAACATCGATACGGTTCTGGACTGCTCATCCTGAATCGGCGTCTGACCCACCTGCAGTGCCAGCGTTGTGGTGGCGGGGTTGAACCGCTGTGTGTCGTGCGCGCCCGCGGCAAACGAGGCCTGTGACAGGCTGAGCACCGACACGCCTGCCCACATCGCACCTCGCTTCATGGCTCCCTTCATAGCTCCCTTCACGGCTATCCTCATAGTGCTCTTCATGGCTCCCCTCATAGCTCTGATTGTTACTCTCCTCATAACTCTCCTCATGACTTTCCTCCTCGTTCAAACTCCTGTTGGGTGATCAAACGGTTGAGTCGATGCGGCAATTGTGACGACCGATCCCACTCAACGACCCATGCAGTGTGCCAACCGGACTATTGCCGACCCACGTCACAGGCAAGCACAATCCCTCCGCGCTCCACAAAGATCGAGAGTGAACAGGAGAGAATGCAATGAACGTCAAGCGTGTCGCAGGGGCCATTGGCGCTGAATTACAGGCGATCAATCTCGCGGACGGCATTGATGGCGAGCTCGCCGCCACCCTGCGCGCATTGCTCAATGAGCATGAGGTGCTGTTTCTACGTGATCAGGCCATCAGCGCCGCCGACCAAAAGGCGTTAGCCGAGGTTTTCGGTCCCCTGCAGACCCACCCCGCCTACGGCACGGTCGAGGGATTCCCCGAGGTCATGATTCTCGAGAGCACGCGAGATAACCCGTCCAAAATCGAAGTCTGGCACTCTGACATGACCTTCAGGCAGCACCCTCCTTCTGTCACCGTATTGCGAGGCATTACCATTCCCGAGGTGGGTGGCGATACCCTGTTTGCCAGCATGACCGCCGCCTACGAAGGACTGTCCCCCGGCATGCAGAGCTACCTCGAGGGCTTAACCGCAGTGCACGATTTCAGCCACGGTTTCAGAGAAAGTCTCGCCGAACCCGGCGGCCGGGAGCGACTGGCGGACGCCGTGGCGGCCAATCCGCCGGTGCGACATCCCGTGGTGCAGACTCACCCGGAGACCGGCAAGAAAGTGCTGTTCGTCAATGCCCTGTTTACGACTCACATCGAAGGGCTACCGCCGCTAGAGTCAGCAGAAGTGCTTCAGTTCCTATGGCGGCATGCCAGTCTGCCGGAGTTCACCTGCCGATTCAGTTGGGCACCGGACAGTCTGGTGCTGTGGGATAACCGCAGCACACAACACAAACCCGTCAATGATTTCTTCCCGGCCACACGCCGGCTGCATCGTGTCGTCAGCGAGGGCGATCAACCCTACTGAGCAGAGCGCGTGTCGGCGATGTATTGATTCACCTCGCGCCTGACCATAGGCGCAAAGAGGTACAGCATCAGAATGTTGGGTAGCGCGATCATGAAGGTCATCGCATCGGAGAAGTCGAGCACGGCGCGGAGTTCCAGCATGCACCCGAGGGCAATAAACGCGCAAAAAATCATCTGAAAGACGATGGCCCGCAGACGCCCCTCACCAAACAGATACGTCCACCCCTTCAGGCCATAGTAAGACCACGCCAGAGCGCTGGAAAAAGCGAACAACAATGCGGCCACGGCAATCACATAAGGCGCCCAGGCGAAGTGCCAGGCAAAGGCGGCGCTGGTCAGTTCAATCCCCGCCAATCCCGAGCCCATCAACCCCTGTGGGATCGCGGTGGTCAGAATCACCAGCGAACTGAGGGAACAGATCACCACCGTATCAATAAACGGCTCGAGCAACGCCGTGATGCCCTCTGACGCCGGGGCTTCGGTTTTTACCGCGGAGTGCGCAATCGATGCAGAGCCAATACCGGCCTCGTTCGAAAAAAGCGCACGCTGGAACCCAATGACCATGGCGCCAAGCAAGCCGCCGGAGGCCGCCTGCCCGGTGAAGGCCTCGGAGATCACCAACGACAGAGCGGCGGGGATATGCTCGGCGCTGAGGCCGATGACGGCTAACGCACTGATGAGATACAGGAGCGCCATCACCGGGACCAGCACGGCGGCAACCCTGGCGATTGACTGAATCCCACCGATGATGACAGCAGCAATGACGCCGGCGAGCAGCAATCCAAAAACCCAGCCCCGATCGGCGAAGATTGATTCCGCGCCGCCGGTAATGACCAGCACCTGTGCAAATGCCTGATTGGACTGAAACATATTCCCGATACCCAGGCACCCGACAACCAGCGCGGCGGCATAAAACCCGCCAAAGCCCTTGCCAAGGGTTGGCCAGCCGCGCTCGCGAAAATAGGCCTCCATGTAAAACATCGGGCCACCTGAGACCGAGCCATCGGCGTTATAGCGGCGGTACTTCACGCCCAAGGTGCACTCCACGAGCTTGGTGGACATCGACAGCAACCCGGCGATGAAGAGCCAGAAAGCGGCTCCAGGCCCGCCAACGGTAATCGCCACCGCCACCCCGCCGATGTTCCCGACGCCGACGGTTCCTGACACCGCGGTCGCCACGGCTTTGAAATGGCTGATCTCACCCCGGGCAGTAGGGTCCGCGAAGTCGCCCTTGGCGTGGCGGATCGCGAGGCCCAGCGCTCTGACGTTGATAAAGCGGAGATACACAGTGAAAAAGAGCGCCGCAACGGCGCTCCACATGACAATCAGCGGTACATCGGTACCGCCAATTGGCACAGCGTAAAACACGACCGAGGAGAGCGCCTCGGCAATCGGTCCGAAATGGGTTTCAACCCATTGATCAGGCGAAAAGCTCACGCCGACTGAACCGCGTGACGCAACACCTGCCGATAGCTATTAAAGGACGGTACGTCAGCCAGCAGACCTTTGTCTTGTAACAAAGCCCTGAATACCGGGAGCCGATAGCAGGGCACAGCCGGCATCAGGTGGTGCTCGAGATGATAATTGACGTAGCTGGGCGCCATCAGAAACCGTTGCCAGGCGGGTGCGTCGACCGTGCGGGTGTTAAATCGCGGATCGGGGTTATTGGCATCGGGCACGGCCGCATGCTCCGCCACCTGCCTGAGTCTGACGACCAGCATGTAGGAGGTCATCAAGGTGCCAAACCATACCCACCACACCCAGCCAACACCGCAGGCCGTGAGCAGTGCCGCCAGCGCCCCCTGCACGGCAATCTGTTTGACGAGGAGCACGCGGCCACCTTGTGACGCGCCTCCAAAGTGGGAGAGCCCCCCTCTCAAAACTCCGATTAACAGCTTGGCTCCGGTCTGACCGCTGAGATCTCGAATCACCTTGCGTCGAAAACTCTCTGGCTGGACAGGATAGGCCCGGTAGTTAGCCAGATCAGGATCGTCGGGGGTGCCCGCCAGCCGATGGTGATCGAGGTGTCCGGTCGCGTAGGCATTGAGATCATTCAATGTGGGCAACGCACATAGCCACTGCCCGATCCATTGGTTCAGCCTGCGATCGGCGAACAAGGTGTTATGCCCTGCCTCATGCATCAGCACCGACAGCCCCAGTTGCCGCCCCGGCAACAGAACCCAGACCAGTAACAGTGTGAGAGGGTTGGGGAAGGCACTCACCAGTGCCAACAACAGCCCAATCTCTGACCACGTCGATAGCACCTGCCACCAGGCGTGGAGGTTACTGCGCCGGAGTACTTGCTCGCACTCGGCGTCACTCAGGTGTTCTTTAATCTTAATCATGGCTCCCTCGGCTCGGGGATTATCAGCGATTTGGGCAGCACATCAAATACGTCTGCTGACCGCTTCGCCGCTCGACCGTCAGAGCGGAAAAACCCGGGGCAACAGCATCAAGACCACCGTGGAATAGGCGAGAGAGACTGGCCAACCGAAGCGGACGTAATCACCACGAGAATAGCCCCCAAGGTTTTGTACCATCAGATTCGTGG
>WTHO01000111.1 GCA_011523115.1 Halieaceae bacterium
TCGTGACGCGGCTCCATGACCGACCAGGAGACGTCGTCCAACGAACCTTCGATTGCGTCGACACGGCCTGGCGTAAATGGAATCGAAACCTCGACTCCGAACGCCTCTGCGGCTCGCTCTACACCGACGTTGCCCGCAAGGACAATCACGTCAGCCAGTGACACCTGTTTGCCACGCGACAAGCCGCTGTTGAAGTCGCCCTGCACCTCCTCCAAGGCTGAAATCACCTCTGAGAGGGCATCGGGGTTATTGATCGCCCACTGATTCTGCGGCGCGAGTCGGATGCGAGCGCCATTAGCACCGCCGCGCATATCAGTGCCGCGATATGTCGAGGCAGAGGCCCACGCCGTGCTAACCAACTGAGTATCGGAAAGCCCACTCTCGGCGATCGCAGCCTTCAGCTTGCGAATATCGCGATCACTGATCACATCGTAATCGCGCGCGGGCAGTGGGTCTTGCCAAGCGAGGGTTTCGGCAGGCACGTCATCTCCCAGATAGCGAATCTTCGGGCCCATGTCGCGGTGAGTCAGCTTGAACCACGCTTTGGCAAACGCGAGCTCGAATTCCTCAGGGTTCTCGAGAAAACGCTGGGAAATCTCGCGGTAGCTGGGGTCAAATTTCAACGACAGATCGGTCGTGAACATCACGGGCGCGTGACTGACGCCGTCGAGGTGCGCATCCGGGACGGTACCCGCGGCAGCGCCATCCTTTGGTTGCCACTGCACTGCGCCCGCAGGGCTGCGGGTCTGCTCCCAGTCGTAAGCAAACAGGTTCGCCAGATACATAATCGACCACTGGGTTGGCGTCGCCGTCCAGGCGCCCTCGAAACCCGAGGTCACTGTGTCCTCCGCATTTCCTTTACCGCAACTATTCTTCCATCCCATGCCCTGCTCAACGATGGCCTCGCCAGTCGGTTCTGGCCCGACACAATCATCAGGCTTGTGGGCACCGTGTGCTTTGCCAAAGGAGTGCCCGCCTGCAATCAGCGCAACCGTCTCCTCGTCATTCATCGCCATACGTCCAAAAGTTTCGCGAATATCGTGTGCGGCGAGAACCGGGTCGGGGTTGCCATTAGGACCTTGTGGGTTCACGTAGATGAGACCCATCTGCACCGCAGCCAGCCCTTTACGGAGTTGGCGTCCTTCGGCATAGCGCTCATCAGCCAACATTTTTGCCTCTGGACCCCAGTAAACCCACTCCGGCTCCCAGTCATCAGTGCGACCGCCGGCAAAACCAAATGTCTTGAAGCCCATATTTTCCATGGCCACATTCCCGGCAAGCACCATCAAATCAGCCCAGGAGATCTGGTTTCCGTACTTCTGCTTGATCGGCCAAAGCAACCGCCTGGCCTTGTCCAGGTTGCCGTTATCGGGCCAGCTGTTCAGCGGTTCAAACCGCTGCTGACCACCGTCTGCGCCTCCACGGCCGTCGGAAGTCCGATAGGTACCCGCGCTGTGCCAAGCCATACGAACAAAGAAAGGTCCGTAGTTACCATAGTCAGCAGGCCACCAGGGCTGCGATGTGGTCAGCGTGTCATCGATATCCGCTTTCAACGCCTCGAGATCCAGTCGAGCAAACTCCGCGGCGTAATCAAAATCAGCGCCCAAAGGATTGTTACTGCGCTCGTTCTGGCGCAACGGCGTCAGATCGAGGCTGGCAGGCCACCAGGCCTGAGTGCTTTTTGGCGTGCTGCGCGCCATTGATTCAAACACCGGCAGAGCCACCAAAGTGGCTGCCAGTGCCGTATGCGCGAGCACTGTTTTCGTTAACGTGAGTTTCATTAAGCTGTCCTCTAAAGAAAGAATCATTACCCCGACCGTCACTTTAGCCAGTCGGAGTCCACTTTTAAAAGCTGATTGTTTAGAAAAAATTGATCGATTTTTTCGATCTGTGAGTCCGTCCTTATGCCGGAGCGGGTTTTCAAGGTTTTCAGCCTATTAGCACCGAGGCGTTGCAAGGAACACAGGTCATGACTCTGAGAGGGTTCGCTGTATCAGTCCCTGAACATTGGCTTCAAGCTGATCCAGCGGGACCGCGCCTGAGCCTAGTACCGTATCGTGGAAGGCGCCGATATCGAACCGAGTACCCAACGTCTCCTCCGCCATCTCACGTAGTTCGACGATCCGCAGCTTGCCAATCATGTAAGCGGTTGCCTGGCCGGGCATGGCGATATAGCGCTCAATGGCGCGCTGACAGTCGTATTCCGCGTTGGGCGTATTGGCCACGAGATAAGCAACTGCCTGCTCCCGCGTCCAGCGCTTGTAATGCAAGCCGGTATCAACAACCAGCCGTGCTGCCCGCCACAGCTCCATCGCCAGCCTGCCGAAGTTCGAGTAGGGGTCCTGATAAAAACCCATTTCCCGAGCCAGATACTCTGAATAAAGTCCCCAACCCTCGGTAAAAGCGGTGAACCCGGTGTGACGCTGGAAATCAGGCACATTAGCCAACTCGGCCGCTATCGCGCGTTGCAAATGATGGCCCGGTAGTCCCTCGTGAAATGCCAATGCCTCGAGGTCTGTGATGGGCATCGCGTCCATGTCGTGCAGGTTGGCGTAATAAATACCCGGACGGGAGCCGTCAGGGGGAGGACTCTGATAAAAGGCTTTACCTGCGGATTGCTCGCGGTATGGCTCAACCCGCTTAACAATTAATTCTGCTCGGGGTAGCACACCAAAGTAGTCCGGCAACTTCTCCGCCATGGCATCGATTGCCATTCGCGCGGCCGAGAGATAATCAGCACGCCCCTTCTCGGTATTGGGATAGCGAAGCTCGGGATTTTTTCGGACGCGATCGAGAAATGCACTGAGCTCACCCTGCTCACCGAGTTCAGCCATCACGGCACGCATTTCACCATGCAACCGCTCAACATTGGCAAGGCCTGCTTCATGGATGTCCTCGGGGCTCAGGTCGGTCGTTGTAAAAACACGCAAGCGATTGGCGTAGAAGGCGTCTCCGCTCGGGAATCGCCACACACCGTCCTCTGATCCAGCCATCCCCTGCTGTGCCTCGACTGCGGCGATCAATCGCTCATAGGCCGGCTTTACCGATGCTAACAGCGCCTTCCGCGCAGCTTGCCGCAGTCCGTCGGCAATAGCGGGCTCAAGATTGAGTCGCATCAGCTTGTCATTAAAGTCCTGCCAAATAACCGATGGCGTCTCCGTAGCATCAAACGGTGCTCCAGCAAGCACATTGCCCGCAGATTCGACAATTTTGGGAATCATCCAGTCGACCAGATACATCCCCTTGTCAGCGCGAATACTGATTTGCTCAATAACGCCGTCGAAATATCGGGGTAAGTTATTCAGTCGAGCAATGTAGTCAGCGGCGTCCCGCTCTGAATCGATAGTGTGCACATTAACCAGCAGGCTGATCGGACTAGTGTGAGGTCCACGATACTGATGAATCACATAACGATGGTGGCGAAACGCTGCCCCGGCTAATGTGCGCTCAAGATCGAGTCGATAGAGGCGGTAAGAAAGTGTGCGATCCGGCGACAGCTGCGTGGTATCAATGGTGTCCATAAAAGCCAAACGTTGACGCGTGATTTCAAGCGATTCCAGCTGAAAAGACTCCGACACATCGTTCCACTGATCCTGCTGATCTTTAACACCCAGGTAACTTGCACTCGCCGGGAAACGAGCCAGATCCTCTTCCCAGGTTGCAGCAAAGAAATCCTCCAACCGCGCTTGCTCTGCAGAAATCGGCGCGTCAGTATCGGCGTCCGGTTTGATATTCGTTTCGGCCTCACCGCAGGATACCAGCGACATCACAATCACTAACCACAGCCCACGAAGTGGCTGCACCGCGTTACGGCGAACCGGTTTTGCCAGTGAACACCGGGCCGTACTGCATGCCCCAGCATGATGTGAGTTGGACATAGGCGCCTCCTGATCGAATTGGCCTGCAAAAGGCAGTAGCCCACTATTTTTGCAGAATTGAACGCCTTGCGGGCTATCGTCCGAAGCGGAGCAGAGCCCCATAATACTGTATAAAAATACAGTATTATGGGTTGATGTCTCTCTGGCTTTGTCTTCGTTTCGAATTACTACCACTGGAAGCCCTGCTCACACAGCAGGGTCAACCTGATGACACCGCCGTCATCATTGCGGCCCAACGACGCGTCTTAATCTGTGATGAACGAGCGAGCCTCTGTGGGGTACTACCTGAGCAAAGCATCAGTACAGCACAAGCGCTACTCGTAGATACCCAGCACTGTGTACTCGAGCGCTCCCGGGAGACGGAAGAAGCACTACTGGAGCAGCTCAGCATCTGGGCTTACGGTCTGTCGCCTCACCTGCAACGCTGGCGTGATGATGCACTGATGATTGAAATTGGCGGCTGCCTGAGATTACACCGCGGCCTCGATGCATTGTTGGCCCACATCGATATCGAGATGCGCTTCCGTGGCCTGACCATCGCGATCGGGATCGCCGAGACCTGTCACGCGGCTTGGTTGTTGAGCCATACGGAAAGATGTATCGCTTGCCAGCCCGAACAACCTCTTACTGAACGTTTGGCACCACTACCGTTACATCTGATCGCAGTTGATTTTCCTCAGGTGATCAGGCGACTTGAGAAAACCGGCATACGCGAATTTCGGCAACTACTGGGTATTTCTCCCGCCGCACTGGGTAAACGTTGTGGGGAGCCTTTTCTTAAATGGATCAATCAATTGACGGGTAGCCAGCCGGAGCCCAGCGTGACCTACCAGCCTCCCGAGCGTTTTGAAGATACACTCTGGTTCGGGTTCGACGTACAGAACCGGCAAGAACTTTATCCAGCCATGCAGCGCCTGTTGACACACTTTTGCCAGTTTCTGACAAACACACAACTCACCAGCAACATCATTGAATGGCGTTACCGACAGCCCAATCATCTGCAGTCACAGCCTGATCAAACAAAGCCTTTATCGGTAACAACGGCAAATGGGCGACAGAGCTTCTCTGGAGCTACACTCAAGGTTTCTTCCGATACGGCACAAAATAACGCCCAGCTCTGGTTCGAGCTATCGTGCTTACAGCTTGACAATCAGCATCTGCCAGAGGGCATTGAAGGTCTCAGCTTGATTGTCGAGCACTTGCAGAGGCGCACCGTAGCGCCTGATGATTTATTTCATGTCGGCGCCAATCCAGCATCCCGACATGAACTGGTTGATCGACTGCGCAGCAGGCTGGGGCTACAAGCTGTTGGCCATCTGGATTACCGTTACGAGCACTTACCCGAAGCATCGGTAATCGAAACTCACACGCTCTCTGCGCAGAAAAGTAGTGGCCATCACTCTTTGCAGCAACGGCCATTCTGGTTATTACCGGCACCTCAACCTATCCATCAAACTGCAGGGCAGCTTTACTGGAATGGGCCGCTGAGTGTCATTCACGGGCCGGAACGCATTGAGGATCGCTGGTGGAAAACCCCTGTCAGCCGCGATTACTACGTGGCCTGCACCCCACAGAAACAGCCAATTTGGATATATCAGGATCGATACAATCGACGCTGGTATTTACATGGGCTCTTTGCCTGAGTGGCCATCGTCTGCTGAGTAAAACCCTGCGACCAATCCTCAAGCGATAACGGCGGACTCAGCGCTATCAGAGGTTGCCCGCTATCGCCTCAGCAGGTTTATCCAACCAGATGAGATCGGCCGAATCGAAGCCCAATTCGACGATCGTTTCCAGAAACTCGGCGCGTAACGTTTCGCTCACCTGAGGAGTTCGGGCGAGAAACCATAAATAGCTACGATTAAAGCCTGACACAAAGGCATAGTCGTAGTCCTCCCCCAGTTCAAAAACAACATAGCTCCCATAAAATGGACCAAAGAAAGACACCTTCAAGTGCGCGATATCAGGAGATTGGACAAAGCGCGCGACACCATTGGCTTCTCGCCACTCACCCTCGTCGCTATCGAACCCACGATTTAATACTGCAATACTGCCGTCAGGGTTAACGCTATAGGTTGCGCTGACGTCGCTCAAACCGTGCTCAAAGCTGTGGTCCAAACGCGCGATTTCATACCAGGTACCAAGATAGCGGTTTTGATCAAACCCCGTAACAGGCTCAATGCCATCAGGCACCCCGGTACACCCCGCCAGATAGAAGCAAAGCACTCCCATCAGCATGTGTCGGATACACCGTAAACCAATAACTCCCATCGCTTCCCCCGGGATAGAAAACAATAACCAGGTATGTCTCTGGTTATTGCGCGCTGCAGTTTGTGTAAAACGCGAGTCTACGCTATTCGTCACCATACTTTTCAAATAGGCCTCCGCCTCGCTAGAATACTGTTTATTTATACAGTATTTTTTTGTGTACGCGGAACTCCACTGTTTAAGTCACTACAGCTTTTTGCGCGGCGCCTCGGCACCTGAAGAACTGGTAAACCGGGCGATCCATTGCGGCTACCATGCGCTTGCCATTACTGATGAGTGCTCCTTAGCAGGCGTGGTTAAAGCTCACGTTGCCGCTAAAGAGCACAACCTGAAACTCATTATTGGCAGCGAATTGACGCTGACCGAGGGTATCCGTCTGGTTGCACTGGTGCCCGACCGCAAGGCTTATGGGGAGTTGTCAGGGCTCATCAGTCGAGCTCGCCGCCGCAGCGGCAAGGGGGAATACATCGTTCATTTGCGCGATGTGATCTTTCACCTGAAACGCTGCCTGCTCATCCTCTTACCCGATGACACCGCAAATCAGAGTGTTCATCTTCAGCAGTTGGCAAAACGATGCAAGGGGCGTGTATGGATCGGCATCAGCCGACTACTGGGTAACGACGAATGGCGACGTTTCAAACATCGCTATCACATAGCCCAAACCCTGCAGGTGCCCATGGTCGCATGCGGTGAAGTGCAGATGCACAGCGCCAAACGTAAAGCACTGCATGACGTCCTCACCGCCATCAGAACTCAAACCCCAGTACAGGAACTAGGACACCGGCGACTCGTCAACAGTCAGCAACACTTACGCAGGCTAGATACATTGACTTCACTTTACCCCGAGACACTCATTCAAGAGACACGGCATGTTGCCGACCAATGCCAATTCAGTCTTGATGAGTTGCGCTACGAGTATCCTGAAGAAGTTGTTCCTCCGCACCACACTGCCAACAGCTACCTGCGACAGGAAGTCGCTGCCGGTGCGAAATTACGCTGGCCGGATGGTGTACCCGAGACCATTCAAACCCGGATTCACCGGGAGCTCGACCTGATCACCGAGCTCTCTTACGAATACTATTTTCTGACCGTTTACGACATTGTCCGCTTCGCCAAATCCCGGCATATCCTTTGTCAGGGAAGAGGCTCTGCCGCCAATTCCGTTGTCTGCTATTGCCTGCACATCACCGAAGTATCTCCCGAACAAGTCTCACTACTTTTTGAACGATTTATTTCACGGGAGCGGGATGAACCTCCAGACATTGACGTCGACTTTGAACACGAGCGGCGCGAAGAGGTCATTCAGTACATTTACGAAAAATATTCGCGTCGTCGCGCGGCGCTAGCGGCCACTGTGATCACTTACCGATCGCGCAGTGCGGTACGCGACGTTGGCAAAGCCATGGGGTTTGATGCCACCTTTATCGAAGAACTCGCAAGTTCTCTCGCCTGGTGGAATCGCGAACGGGACCTGACCAGCCGTTTCCAACAACAGGGTATAGCGCGCTCAGGTCAAATCGCCGAACACTTCATGGCGAGGGTTCGGGAAATACTGGGCTTCCCGCGCCACCTCTCACAGCACGTGGGAGGGTTTGTCATCAGCCGCGGCCCGATCTCAAATCTGGTGCCGGTTGAAAACGCCAGCATGCCCGACCGAACAGTCATCCAATGGGACAAGGAGGATATTGAGGCACTGGGACTACTCAAGGTCGATATTCTGGCACTCGGAATGCTTTCAGCAATTCGCAAAACATTGGAGATAGTCAGTCGCAGCCACGCCGACATCCAATGCATTCAGGACATTCCTCAAGAAGACGCAGCAACCTATCGAATGCTACAGAAAGCAGATTCGCTAGGCGTCTTTCAAATCGAATCCCGGGCACAAATGTCGATGCTGCCCAGACTCAAGCCCGCCTGCTTTTATGATCTGGTTATCGAGATCGCTATTGTTCGGCCCGGACCCATTCAGGGCGATATGGTGCATCCTTACCTGCGCCGCAAGGCAGGCTTGGAAGCGATTAACTATCCCAACGAGGCAATCAAATCCGTTTTATCGCGGACTCTCGGCGTCCCTATATTTCAGGAGCAGGTTATCCGCCTCGCCATGGTTGCCGCCGGGTTTACCGGAGGAGAAGCCGACTCCCTTCGACGCGCCATCAGCAACTGGGGTAAGAACAGCAAGCTCCTGACCTTCGAGAACAAGCTCAAAGAAGGCATGATTAGCAAGGGGTATACCCCGGATTTTGCTGATCGACTGTTCAACCAAATCAAAGGGTTTGGTGGTTATGGGTTCCCAGAATCACATTCAGCAAGCTTTGCCTTATTGGCTTATGTCTCAGCCTGGCTTAAATGCCATCACCCCGCCGCATTCTATGTCGGATTACTCAACAGCCAGCCCATGGGTTTTTATTCGCCGTCGCAACTGATACAGGATGCACGGCGACATCACATCATGGTCTTACCCATCGATGTGAATCACAGCAGTTGGGATCACCAAGTGCTGTCATCACCCAATCGGCAGCAGCCACCGATCAGACTTGGGTTGAGGCTGGTCAAGGGCTTGAGCAAGGAGGCAGGTGAACGTATCTATGCCGCACAACGAGGACAAGGATTTTCTGATATTGGCGATTTGCGCCGGCGCGCATCCCTTGATCGCCGCAGCATGGAGGCATTGGCCGCAGCAGATGCACTCTCGAGCATCAGTGGTAACCGCTATCAATCACATTGGCAGACCATGGCAATGGAAGATGACTCTCCACTGCTACCTGCAGACACGCATTTACATCATCACCATGATGAAGAAAGTACTATCGAAGCGCCTGCCCTCGCAGAGGAGGTGATTGCCGATTACCAAAGTACGGGGCTCACCTTAAGGTCGCATCCACTGGCCTTGCTGCGTCATCGGTACCCATTTGATCGCTGTCAACGGCAAACAGAGCTTGAGCATTTGGGTAATCACCGCTTCGTTCGCGTCGCAGGACTGGTCACTTGCCGTCAGCGCCCGGGCACTGCCTCAGGCGTAGTATTTCTGACCCTTGAGGATGAAACTGGGAACATCAACGTTATCGTTTGGCCTGCCATACAGGAGCGCTGTCGCCAGAGTTTAATGACATCCCAATTATTGCTGGTCAAAGGCACGGTTGAATCCCGGGAAGGCGTCACGCATGTCATTGCCGGCACGCTTGAGGATTGCAGTCATCATCTAACGGCGCTAAGTGTCCAGTCCCGAGATTTTCACTGATCGGTTTTTGCCGCACTCGTGACACTGGGGAGGCGAACTAGTGCGCGCGCACCCAGTCACTCGCCAGCCGGTTACTCGCCAGCCACTCAGCGGTCTTAGGCGCTTCAATCCTATCGCGGAATCCGCGGTGAATGTCTCAGGACCAAGTCATTGCGAGAGGGCTCACTCAACGTCAGACCGGACCTCCGCCTCCAACCAACCCCCCGCTTGCTCACGCAAGTGAAACTCAATTGGACGGCAACAAACCTGACAATCTTCAATGTAGTCCAAGCCCACGTCTTCGGGGTTTAGGAGCACCGAGATGGATTCGCCGCAGTAAGGGCAATAAACACTGCTTTCCTGTAATCCCGGCGCCGTCACTAAAAGTCAGCTTGCCTCCTGCAGTGCTGGCACATCAGTTGTGACTGCTACACGCTCAAAAGTGAGCGCCTCATCTTCTAAGGGGTCATCGCGGAACATTTTGCGGTCCTTACGATAGTCTTGCGGGTTCATCCAGGGCATCTGATCACCTTGCTTGGGAAAGCGGTGCATGACGCGCTGCATGTATCCCGCAGAGAAGTCATCGATCCAAAAGCGCTGACTCATCGACTCTGCCAACTCACCCGCGATCCGCGGCGTTGCGGTCGTCCATTCTTTCGCCCGCATATGGTTGAGCAGACGACACACCCACGTCGCGATCAAATCAGAGCGCAGGGTCCAGGATGCATTGATGTATCCAAAGGTGTGAACCATGTTCGGAATGTTGGAACACATCATCCCCTTGTAAGTCCACTCATTGGCGAAGTCGATGACCTCCCCGTCTAGGGTAAACTCTGCCCCCCCGAGTATGACCAACTCCAGCCCCGTCGCGCAGACGATAATGTCAGCATCCAGATGTTCACCAGATGCCAGCTGCACACCGGTCGCTGTGATCTTTTCAACATGATCGGTCACAACCGATGCTTTCCCCGACTGGATGGCACGAAACAAGTCGTCATCAGGCACCAGACACAGCCGCTGGTCCCACGGGTTATATCGCGGCGTGAAATGCTTTTCGACGTCAACCATTTCGCCGATTTCCTCTCGAACCTTTTTCAAGAGAGATCGCTTGAGTACTCCCGGCGCGATGCGACTGAGTTTATACATCCACTGCTGCCACAGGGTGTTGCGCCAGCGCACAATGTCGTAAGCGAGTTTGGGTGGTAAAAACCGGCGCAATCCATTCGCAAGTCCATCGACTGACGGCCTCGAGACCACATAGGTGGGAGAGCGCTGCAACATCGTTACCTTTTTTGCTCGCCTCGCCATATTGGGCACCAGCGTCATGGCAGTCGCCCCTGAGCCGATCACCACGACAGTCTTATCTGTGTGATCGAGGTTCTCAGGCCAAAACTGCGGGTGCACCCATTCACCCGAGAAGGACGCCTTTCCCTCGAATTCGGGCTCGTAGCCCTGATCGTAGCTGTAGTAGCCCGCACACATCATCAAAAACCCGCATCGATAGCGACGAATGCCGTCTGGGGTTTCCACGGTGAGCTGCCACTGACTGCGCTCACTGCTCCAATCAGCGGCGATTAATTTCTGGCTGAACCGGATACGCTCTCGAATGCGGTATTCATCAGCCGTCTCATTGACATAGCTGAGAATCGAGGGGCCGTCAGCGATCGTCTTTTCGGCCTCCCAGGGTTTAAAGTCATAGCCTAGGGTATGCATGTCGCTATCGGAGCGGATCCCGGGATAGCGAAATAGATCCCAGGTACCACCGATCGCCTCTCTGCGCTCCAGCAGGATGAAGTCCCTGTCAGGGCAATCGCGTTGTAACCTGACTGCTGTGCCGACGCCCGACAATCCGGCACCGATCACGATGACGTCGAAGGTCTCGGCGTCCATCTGCTGCATCCCGGGGATATCAACTGTGGAGTTCATAACAGGTTCCTTGAGCTCACTCGCTCATCATGACGAGGCCCGGCTGTTTGATTGGCTATTGGTTCTCACTGCCCGGCCACGGAACAATTTTGGCTGCCTTCACTTTACACCGTTTTTGACTGGGCAGCGCGCGGTGTTGAGGCGCCCACCGAACCGATAGACTCAACGATGAGCTGCTAGTGGTGCTGACGCCCCTTTTTCGCGGCGATTCGCAATCGTAGGGCATTAAGCTTGATGAAGCCCTCGGCGTCAGCTTGGTCATATGCGCCACCGTCAGCCTCGAAGGTCGCGATGTGCTCATCAAAGAGTGAGTCTGCCGACCGCCTACCCGTTACTGTCACGTTCCCCTTATATAGAGCAACGCGCACATCGCCGTTAACCACCGACTGGGTCTGGTCGATCGCGGCCTGCAGAGCATGTCGCTCGGGAGACCACCAGTATCCGTTGTATATCAGCTTCGCGTAACGCGGCATTAACTCGTCTTTCAGATGCGCCACCTCGCGATCGAGCGTGATTGATTCAATTGCCCGATGTGCCCGAAGCAAAATGCTGCCTCCCGGTGTCTCATAACAGCCCCGCGACTTCATACCGACGTAGCGATTCTCCACAATATCGGCTCTGCCAATGCCATTGGCGCCGCCGCGCTCGTTGAGTTTCGTGAGCACCTCTGCTGGCGAGAGCCGATGACCATCGATGGCCACCACGTCGCCACGCTCGAAGGTCAACGTCAGTTCCTCGGCCTGATCAGGCGCCGACTCAGGACTGACCGTCCAGCGCCACATCTCCTCTTCGGGCGGCACCCATGGGTCTTCTAACACATCCCCCTCGTAGGAGATGTGCAACAGATTGGCATCCATCGAATAGGGGGACTTTTTCTGGGCTTTGGCGAAATCAACAGGAATGTTGTGCTGCTCGCAATAACCCATCAATGCTTCCCGGGAGTTAAGATCCCACTCACGCCAGGGTGCGATAACTTGAATGCCCGGTTTCAACGCGTAAGCGCCCAGCTCAAATCGCACCTGGTCATTACCCTTACCTGTTGCACCGTGGGCAATGGCATCAGCACCTGTCTCGGTCGCAATTTCTACCAGTCGCTGTGCAATTAAAGGGCGCGCAATTGATGTGCCCAGAAGGTACTCGCCCTCATAAACCGTATTCGCACGGAACATGGGAAAAACGAAGTCACGCACAAAAGGCTCGCGCAGATCTTCGATATAGATCTGCTCGACCCCCAGCGCCTGGGCTTTCGCCCGCGCAGGCTCTACCTCCTCGCCCTGCCCGATATCCGCGGTGAAGGTAACAACTTCACAGTCATAGGTTTGCTGCAGCCAACGCACGATGACGGATGTATCTAGACCGCCGGAATACGCCAGCACGACTTTGTCGACCGTCGCCATAATGCTTCCAGTGAAATTTAGGGCGCGTAGTGTACGTCTGCCGCTGCCCTTTCGCTAGCAGCCAGATTCCTCAGGGCGGCCTCTGCTACACTGCGCGCGTCTTATTAGTAGCCGCGGCAATGGACTCACTGACACTGACAGCACCGGACGACTGGCATATCCACCTGAGGGACGGGCCGGCCCTGAGCACGACAGTGCCAGACATTGCTCGCTGGGCAAGGCGCGCCATCGTCATGCCAAACCTCACCCCACCCGTCATCAGCGCTGCAGACGCCACGGCCTACCGGAATCGCATTCTGGCGGAAGTCCCGGCAGGGGTTGATTTCGAACCACTCATGACGCTCTACCTCACAGACGATACGACACCGTCAATGGTCGCCGAGGCGGCGGCATGCCCCTACGTTCACGGCATCAAACTCTACCCCGCCGGCGCAACAACTAACTCGGAGGCCGGTATTACAGGTTTGCGCGCACTATATCCGGTCATCGAGGCTATGGAGACCCATGATTTGCCGCTGTTGGTTCATGGCGAGGTAACCGATGAGCACTGCGATATCTTTGATCGGGAAAAGGCCTTTATTGACAGTGCTTTGCTACCCCTCATTGAGCAATTCCCGGCTCTCAGGGTGGTATTCGAGCACATCACCACAGCCGAAGCCGTGGAGTTTGTTGAGCACGCCGGCGATAAAGTGGCCGCCACCGTCACCGCACATCATCTGCTTTATAACCGCAACGACATGCTGGTAGGCGGCATCAAGCCCCATTTATTTTGCCTGCCAGTGCTCAAACGAGACCGGCACCAGCTGGCGTTGCGCGCTGCGGTGACATCAGGCCACACGCGCTTTTTCTTGGGCACGGACTCAGCACCGCATGCCAAACACGCGAAGGAATCCAGCTGCGGTTGTGCCGGTTGTTACACCGCCCTCACGGCACTTGAGTTGTATGCGGAAGTGTTTGACGAGGAGAATGCGCTGGATCAGCTGGAGTCGTTTGCCAGCTTTAATGGACCGGACTTCTACCGCTTGCCTCGTAACACGGCTGAGATCACTCTTAACAGGATCGAGCAGGTCGTTCCACAACAGTTAGCCCTCGGACAGGACGAAGTGATCCCTATCAGGGCCGGTGAGAGCGTGGCCTGGACGATCGCCCGTCAGACGCAATGACAGACGCTCACACAGGTGAAAGCTCGTCAGAAGCGCCGGTAAGCAACGCTGCGACCATGCGAGACCGCTTTCGGGGCTTTTTGCCCGTGGTCGTTGATATCGAAACCGGCGGATTTAACTGCCATACCGATGCCATCCTGGAGATCGCCATAGCGATCCCCTCCATGACCGAGGAGGGAGAGTTGGTCATCGCCGAGACGCACAGTCGAAATGTCGAGCCCTTCGAGGGCGCCAACCTCGATCCCTCCGCACTGGAATTTACCGGGATAGACCCTGAAAGTCCGCTGAGAGGGGCGGTCCCCGAAGATATTGCGCTGGGTGAACTCTTTGCAGTGGTCAGACAAGCCGTGAAGGCTAACCAATGCAACCGCGCCATTTTAGTGGGCCACAACGCCCACTTCGATGCCGGGTTTCTCACTGCGGCTACGGAACGACTCGGGCTCAAACGCAACCCTTTCCATCCCTTCTCCTACTTCGATACGGCAACACTGGCTGGCCTTGCGGTCGGCCATACTGTGCTCGCACGAGCCTGCGCACTCGCAGACATACCCTTCGATAACAAGGAGGCTCACTCGGCGCAGTATGACGTGACAAAAACTGCAGAGTTATTCTGTCTTATCGTGAATCGGTGGCGCTCACTGGGGGGCTGGTCACCGACGGCGCAGGCTGAGGCCCTCTAATAACCCGCCCGGGGTAGTCACCGGTTGGTTGGCCGTTGTGAAACGTTACTCGACCGGACTTGATCGTAAAATCATAACCCTCGGCCTGTTGCAAAAGACGACGCCCACCCGCGGGCAGATCAAACGCTACCGTAGGCAGTTGCAGTGCCAGCGACTCAAAGTCAATCACGTTGAGGTCAGCCAACAGGCCCGGTGCTAATACACCTCTGTCCTCAAAACCGTATAACCGCGCTGTATCGTGGCACTGACGCTTAATCGCCTGCTCAAGGGGAATACGTTTCCCTTTTCGATCACGAACCCAATGCTGAAGCATGAAAGTGGTTGCCGCCGCATCGCAGATGGTCCCGCAATGTGCGCCGCCGTCTGACAGCGAGTTGACGCAGTCCTCTGAGTCCAGCACCTCCTCCAAAAAATCCAAATTACCATTGGCATAGTTCAAAAGCGGGAAATAAAGCATCCCTGTGCCGCCGTTACGCATCATAAAGTCGTAGGCATACTCCTCCGCTGAGACCCCCAACGCCCTCGCCCGCGCCTCCACCGACTGCTCTGCGGATGGCTCGTAATCGAACCCGGGCTGCATTTCATATTGCATCGAGAAGGCGCTTTCCATGAGATCAGCGATCAGCTGCAGATCGCTGCCTGTCGGCTCACCCCGCTCAGATAGCAGCCTTTGACGAAAGGCCGGATCCTGCAGGTGCTGCCACTGCTC
>WTHO01000025.1 GCA_011523115.1 Halieaceae bacterium
CTTGCCGGCTTATCAAGCCGTAGCAGATTATTTGCTGACCAAGTAGCTTAAACAGGCAGCCATAAGAGGCAGTCACGACAGGCAGCTATAACGGGCGATCTAAAGTGTTGGAAGACTGAGCGGCAGTCACAGCACGCTGGATGGCAGGGCCCTGCCATCCAGAAAACACTCGATATTGGCTTGCGCCACCTGCGCCTGCGCAAAGAGCGTCTCATAGGTGGTGCCGCCTTGATGAGGAGTGAGAATCACGTTGGGCACCCGAGACCAGCGTTTGCCGCTGGTGGGTTCCGGGTCGAAGACATCTAAACCTGCGCCGCCCAGTCGATTCGATTTCAGTGCAGCGATCAGGGCGTCCTCGTCCACTACGCTCCCTCTGGAGACGTTCACCAGCACCCCCTCGGGACCGAGGCGCGCCAGGATCTCCTCGCTGATCAGGTGATGTGTGGAGGCATCGGGCCTGCAACAGACAATCAAGCCGCGGCATTGATCGGCGAGATCCTCTAGCGCCGCAACATAAGGGATGTCGACATCCGGCTTTGCTCGCGGACCCCACCATTTGAGATCGACGCCGAAGGGGGATAGACGCCGGGCGACTTCCTGCCCGATCGAGCCTAAACCGACGATACCCACGGGCAGGTTACGCAGCGAAAAGCGTAACGGCCCCGCGGGGCTGGTCCAGCGGTCCTCCAGGATATAGTTCTGTGACTTGGGGATGCCGAGTAGCAAACTGGTCAGCATGGTAACGGCCAGATCAGCAACATCACCGGAATTCAGCCCCGGTGCATTGGTCACGGCAATACCCCTCGCCCGGCACTCCTCCAGATCCACATTACTGAATCCCGCTGAAATGGAGGCAATCATCCTCAGTTTTGGGAACCGGGAGAGCATCACGTTATCGAGCTTTTCGATACTGGCCGAGAGCAAGATCTCGACATCACGGCCGCGTTCGTTGATGGTTGCGTCGATGTCATTCCCCGCTTCAATCCACCGCCACCGCTTTGGCGGCGTGGGAAACAGGGTATGCATTTCGGGGTGCATAGCCAGAATAGTGACAGCGTCAGTCATGATTCGCGCGTTTTCTTATCTTCCTTGTCGCCAACGTTGGCGCGTCGGCCTCAGGGTTAACCAGAGCCCAAGCCTCGGAGTTATATGCTCAGATCCCGGGTGTTGTAGTCATGAAGCGATGCTTTTGCGTCTTCGTCCCACTGATACTCCAAGCCCGCTTTTGCAAAGGGCTGATAGGTGTAGGGCGTTTCATCCGGAAAGCGTTGCCGCCGGGCGTCGATGCCGTAACCGATCACCTCTGAGCGTTTTGCGATGAGCGCCTCATCAAACACCTGTGCCTCGTTGTGCGTGCCGGCGCCCATGACGTTGAGTACCGAACTACGTCGATGAAAACCCATATTCACGGTAATCCGCGGCTCAAACCCTGAATTGGGAAAGGAGCCGTGCACGATCTGGCGATTGCAGATCACCACGTCGCCTGGATCGCAGATGAGGGGGACGGTGCCATCGATCCGCTCGCTCCCCGACTCCTTCACCAATTGCTTGATGTCGACCTTCCCCAGCTTGTGGCTGCCGGGCAGCACCCACACGCCGTTGACCGCGGTACTGCCATAGACCTGAGCCATAAAGTTGAATCCATGGATATCCTGATCGAAGTCATCGCTTTCCCAGTGAGTCGTGCCATCTTGATGCCATGAGACCGCTGCACCCACGCCCGGCTCTTTAATAAACAGCGCCTCGTTGAAGGGAGTGAAGTCCTCGCCATTGATGGCTTCTGCGATTTTCAGGAGCTGGGGGTGGCCGTAGACCCTGAGACAGGTCTCCGAAAACTGCAGGGAACCGAGGAGGATAAAGGGCGCCCATTCCGGTGCATCCTCGGCGGCCTGGGGTTCATGGAGTTTGACCTGATGCCGACCGTTGGCGAGATCAGTCCCTCCAAGCGGATCACCCAGAGGCTTCGACCACAGTAATGTCAGTGCAGTGCAATCAGATCCGAGTCCAGGTGATCCGTCGGCGGCGAGGGGCTCGCCGGGGCCTACCGGGAAGCGTTGTTTCATGGCTTCAAGATCTTCCTCGATATCTTTGAGCTCCTCCGGCTGCAGTACATCGGTGAACACATAAAAACCGTACTCGCTGTAGGCCTGCAAAATGCTGGGCTCCAGTGCGCCGCTCGAATCGAAAGCGATAGGGCCGCGGTTATCCATCTTCATTGCTTTCTCGTGGCCCGAAATGAGGAATTTGCGCATGGCGTCTGCGTCGTCACCATAGTGGGCAGCGCAGGCATCGATCGAGGCGATGTAGTGAGGTCGCGTCATGGTAGGTTCCTTTGGTAGCCTTGTTGCGTGCTGCGCGGGGCGCCGCCAAACGCTATTTTTATGACCAATAAAAAATGCTGTCAAGCTTTCAGAGCCAGCAGGCAACGGGGGTAACTTGCAAGCCAGAGGACAAACAACGCGTTTGGCGAATAAAGAGCGGCGCAAAGCGCGGATTCTTTCCGAGGCCCGAAACCTGATTGCCGAGGAGGGATTTGACGCCCTCACTATCAGTGAGTTGGCCGTGAGATCTGAGGTCACGATCCCCACCGTTCACAATCTTTTAGGCAAGAAGAACGATATTGTGCTGGCCGTCTTTCGCGGCCTGGTGGACAACATTGATGCGGTGCTGGCAGAACCCGATCTGGTCGACCCGGTTTTGGTGTCGGAGGTCTTTATCGACAAGATTGTCACCCTATATGGCTCTGACGAGGTCTTTTACCGCGCCGCTTTTCTCGGTGGCGAACGCCTTGGGCTCTTTGAGCACGAGATGAGCGACGGTATTTTCGCGAAATCGATTCGCGTGGCTGAGAGGTTGTGTCGGCGGGCGCTGGATCAGGGCTACTTGGTCGGCCGCATCGACTCTCCATTGCTGGCGCAGCAATTGTTTGGAGCACAGCGCCTGCCCCGGCAGGACTGGGTGAGCGGCTATATCGACCTTGAGACGTATCGCCAGCGGGCGCTCATTGGCATGCTGCTGACATTTGCGGCCGATGCGACACCTGAACTCCACGCGCGCATCTGCGAGGCGGTCGACCAATTAGCGGCCGGGTAAGCGCGCAGCCCTCGTTTGACCTGATCGCCGTCGCGTTTCGATAGGTTGGGTACTTGCTGATCTTTTCGCTGGCACGCCGAGCCTCTTTATAGCGCGCTGGGATGCTCTTACGCGATAAGTGTAATAGCGGGCTGTGATTTGCAGTATCTTGGGCGGGTTGGCGTCAGCACTGCCTATGGTGACTGGGAGATAAACTTATTATCAAAAGGAGACTAGGATGAACAAAGGCTTTTTATTCATTGTTGGATTGTGTTTCAGCGGGCTCACTTGGGCCGACGGGCACGGAGGCAAAATATCTTTTGAGGAGCGGCAGGCCAGTACCCCGATGACGGTGACCTCAGTCCACCTCACGCAGGGTGGCGGCACCATTACGGCTGAAGGTGACATGGGTGAGTATGGCCGAGCGTACCTGACTTACACCTTGACTGCAGACGCCAATGGCATGGGTGGTACGGTGGTTGGCGAAGGTCGAGGCGCCATGCAGGGCGGGGCGTTCGCGTCGGGTTCTGGCACCGGCGCCTACTACCGGGATGGCACCACTTTCACGATGCACGTGATCTTCAGGATCAATGACGGCACCCAAAATTTCGACAAGATCGTGTTCGATGCTTACACCAGAGAGTTGACGCACGATGCTTACATCCTCAAGTAGTGAAGACCTCTCAAAAAAGGAGAAAGCAATGAGACATTTGTTTTTGGCGGTCTGTGCTCTTGTCATGGCCGTGTCAGGCGTGCAGGCGGGTCACCATGAAGGTGAAGGCGAGAAGCAGGGAGTCGTGATTGGCACCGTCTTCTCAGATGAGGGGACGCCTTATTCTCTGATTGCCGGTGATACGGGTTTACAGCAGATTTGGGTCGACTACATCAAGGCCCACAATGACCGTGACCTTGAAAAAATAGCCGAGATCAACGCGGAAGATTGGACGGGTTATCCACCGGAC
>WTHO01000031.1:0-3964 GCA_011523115.1 Halieaceae bacterium
TATCTCCGGCACCATATCAACGCCGCATCCTGCCATGGAAAGGCAAGAAACAACGGAATGGATATCTCAGAAAAGGAAGACACATCATGTTTTATCGACTGAACTGGCTGGCGGCTGCGCTAGCTCTATCGGCGTCTGCTATGTTGGCAGTGGCTGACGAGACCGGTGCTGACTCCATCGCCCCGGAAGATATTGAAGACGAAGCCGAGACATACGCTGAAGTCATCGAGGGTGATGCGGTATTTGAAGGGTTATTTACTTTCTATCGTGACCGAGAGACCGGTGAGACCACGCTCCGCATAGCGCCGGAGCAGTTCGAGAACGAATACATTTATTTTGTGCATATTGAAGATGGCGTGGTGGATGCGGGCAGCTTCCGTGGCGCATATGGTCCCCGGTTTGTCTTCACCCTTGAGCGTCGGTTCAACAAGGTCGCTATCGTGCGAGAGAACACGGCCTTCTACTTTGATCCCGACAATGCGATCTCGCGTGCCTCCGAGGCCAACATTGCGCGGGCCGTGCTTGCCGTGCAGGAGATTGTTGCCGAGGATCAGGAAACCGGCGCGATCCTCATCGAAGCCGATAGTCTCTTTTTATCCGAGTCCTGGACCCAGCTATCGCCCAGCCGCGACCCTGACGCCGACCCCCGTCGTGAGTTCACGGTGGGTGAGTTCGACGCGGAGAAAAGCCAGATACTCGGTGTAAGAAGTTATCCGCTCAATACTGACATCGAGGTGGAATACGTTTTTCACAATCCCAAGCCGCTTGTCTATGGGTCGGATGCCGTGACCGACCCCAGAAATATTTCTGTGAAGGTGCTGCACAGCCTGATCGAAATGCCCGAAAACGACTATCAGCCTCGTTTCGCCGACCCCCGACTGGGATCCTTCAACCAGCGCGTGACTGACCTGACCTCAGCGGAGTCTGCCCCATTTCGTGATGTCATCAACCGCTGGCATTTGGTCAAAAAGGACCCCTCTGCAGCGCTGTCTGATCCGGTGGAGCCGATCACCTGGTGGATTGAAAATACGACGCCAGTAGAGTGGCGACCGCTGATTCAATCGGCGGCACTGGAGTGGAACAAGGCGTTCGAGAAAGCCGGGTTCAGCAATGCCGTAGCCGTAAAAATTCAGCCGGATGACGCCGACTGGGATGCGGGTGATCTCCGCTATAACGTCTTGAGGTGGACTTCGTCTCCGAATCCGCCCTTCGGCGGGTATGGCCCCAGCTTTGCCAACCCCCGGACCGGGCAATTGCTCGGCGCGGATATCATGCTTGAGTACTCCTTTCTGAATCGATCAACCCTCGCGCGCGAGTTGATTCAGGGCGAATTCGCTGACCAGACCAATCAATTCCTTTGGCCGGAGATGCATACCTGCGCGGTGAACAATGTACTTGGCATGGGCACAGCCTTTGCGCAATCGGGCCTCGCGCTCTCCGGTGCGGATACCGGCCTTCAGGAGCAGTTGCTCCGCGATCGCATGCATTACCTGATTTTGCATGAGATCGGACACACCCTCGGTATGAATCACAACATGAAGGCCACCCAGATTTTGAGCCGCGAGCAGGTTCAAGATCCCGCGGTGCTACAGAGTGGCATTCTCGCCGGCTCCGTGATGGATTACCCGGCCGTGAACTATGCGCCCACCGAGGAAGAGCAAACCCTGTTTTATACGATTGCGCCGGGTCCCTACGACGATTGGTATATTGAGTGGGCTTACTCCCCCGGATTGGAAGACCCCGAGCAGGAAGCGGTGAGGCTTGATGCGATCGCTTCAAGATCCGCGGAGCCTGAGCTGGCCTTTGGCAATGATGCAGATGACATGCGTTACCCGGGGACAGGGCTTGACCCCCGCGTCAACATTTACGACCTCAGCTCTGATTCGATTGGCTACGCGGCGTCGCAGATGGCGTTAATGCAGGCCACGCTCAATAAGATGGCCTCCTGGACGCCCGATACCGGTCGCTCCTATCAAGAGGCGGTGGATGGCGCGTCGCTCATTATCCGACTGTGGAGTATCAGTGCCGGCGTTATCTCGCGATGGATTGGCGGCGTGTATGTCGATCGCGCGATGGCGGGGCAGGAGGGTGGCGGTGAGCCGCTGATTCCTGTTGAGCGTGACCAACAAAAGCGCGCCATGGCGATGTTATCTGAGCACTTGTTTGCCCCCGATGCCTTCAGTGTGAATGGTCAGCTCTGGCAGCGAACAGCACCTGAGCGGCGGGGTTTCGATCATGGTGGTTCAACGGAGGATCCAAAGATTCATCAGGCGGTTTTAGCAGGACAAAAACGGGTGCTTGATCACTTGATGCATCCTGTTGTGCTGGAGCGGATCGTGGATACGGAACTCTACGGCAATGAATATCCGCTTCATGAAATGCTGTCGGATCTCACTGCTGCGGTTTTTGAGGCCGATGAAAGCACCTCGGTCAACGCTTTCAGGCGAAATCTTCAATCTGAATACGTTGAGCGGTTGGGTGGCATGATCGCTGGTGGAGAAAGCGACGCGTTCGATAGCTCGGCACAGGCGATCGCGATCTATGAGCTTGACCGCGTGGCCGCCATGCTCGGCGAGCGCGAGGCTCCCGACACCCAGACCCAAGCCCATGTGCGCTATCTTGCGCGAAAGATCGAGGCGATCCTTGATCCGGGTGTGCGGGGTTAGCATGAAAACAGCACCCTGTTAGCAGGGTGCTGTCTCCCAGACGCTGGATTAGCGCCTTAGTGACTGATCGTTTTCAGCTTTCCGGTGGACTCAGCACGGTATCGATGATGTGAATGACGCCGTTGGCTGCACTGATATCCGCAACGATCACAGCACTGTCGTTAATGTAGAGCACGTCACCCTCAACCGATATGGATACCGTATCGCCGTTCAGCATTTCCACGTCTGACCCATTCAGGCTGATCGCTGTGTTGGCATCAACGGTCTGATCCGCGATGACGTGGTAAGCCAGAATATCGGCCAGCGTCGTGATGTCACCGAGCAGTTCAAGAATAGTGTCTTCCCCGAGCGCAGCAAAAGCCGCGTCAGTCGGTGCAAACACCGTGAAAGTAGCCGTCTCATCTGCCAGTGTGAGCACCAAGCCAGCCGCTTCGAGCACGGTTGCCAGGGTGCTGAGTCGCGGATCTGCGCTGGCAATGTCGCCAATCGTCCGGCTGGCCGCGATGCCCGCCTTGGACTCGGGTAGCAGCACAGCGTCAATGACATGGATGATGCCATTGGTTGCTGGAATATCGCGAATGATGATCCGCGCTTCGTTAACAAATAGCTCACCCTCGCGGATGTCGACAGCCACCTCATCTTCGTTGGCCATGGTCAGTACGTCACCGTACCGAGAGGTCGCGTCGATGGAGTCTGCTGCTGCACCGCCAACGACGTGGTAGAGCAAGACGTCAGTGAGCGACTCCGTATCGCTGAGCAGGGCAGCGATGGTGTCTTCGCCCAACGCGGCAAAGGCGTCATCGGTAGGTGCGAAAACGGTGAACGTCGCGGTCTCATCTGCCAGCGTGCCAACCAGATCCGCAGCCTGAAGCGCGGCCACCAGCGTCGTGAGGTCAGGGTTAGACAACGCAATGTCGACAATACTTCCCTGCGGTTCGGGGATTGTGACGGGGGTCAGCACCGCGTCAATCACGTGGATGACGCCGTTGGATGCCTCGATATCGGTCTCGATCACCACCGACTCGTTGAGGTAAAGCGCGTCACCACGCAAGGTGAGGGCTAACTTCTCGCCGTTTGCCATGACCTGTGTAGTGCCGACGAGAGAGAGGGCTGTGTCTGACGCCACCGCGCTGTCGGCAATAACGTGGTAGAGCAGAATATTACTCAGTTGCTCAGGGTCGGCGAGCAGGCTATCCAGCGTACCATCAGGCAAAGCCTCAAAGGCCTCGTCAGTGGGTGCAAAAACCGTGAACTCGCCGTTGGCGTCATCCAAGGTGCTTTCCAGTCCCGCGGCTTCT
>WTHO01000031.1:4064-6532 GCA_011523115.1 Halieaceae bacterium
CAGATATCGCGAGAACGCGGCGGTTGGATTTCGATTTTATCGTGCAGAAATGGACAAAAGCCGGACAGACCGCCCTCGAGCTAGAAAAGTTCTCACCGCTATCCTGTCGACGGCTGGCTCTACGGGGAGGACTTTAACGCCTCTAAATGAGCTGAAAGCCTCTGATTTTCAGGCATTTCGCTGACGAGGGCCTCATAGTAGGGAATCGTTTCAGTTTGGGTGCGGGGCAAGGGCTGCTGGTGTTTGCCATGCTGAGCGGTTACGGCCTGGCCCTCGATTAGCAAACTGCTGCGATGGCCTCCGTAATGAGCTGATATTCCAGTATCTATAACCACCACTTTCCCGCCAAATCGGGGTGTGATCGCATTCAAATCGGGGGTGTGGCCCAGCACCAGTCTATCCGCGTCATAATGGATGAGCACCGCGTCTAAAGACGCCTGCTCGCTGGCTTCGTCATTCCTCGCCAAGCCACGATACCAAAGCGGGCCGTGACTGGCGCTACCGATCGGCTCACCTTGGTAAGGCTCACGTCTGAGCTCTGCCCGCACCTGTTCATTGATCTCCGTGAGCGTCATCGGTAACAGCGTTGCACTGAGACCACCGTGCACAAAAAGCGTTCTGTTGATGCGGATTACCGCGTTGTGGCCAGTGACCCAATTGAATAGCTCACCGTCTTTTTGCCAGGCCATCCGGTGCTCAACGAATCCCAGCGGATGTTCGCTGTACCATTGCTCCCTGAACGCATCATTGACTTCGGGCAATTCGCCGGTGTCACGATCCGCGTCTCCTACCTTACTGCCTTGCTGCTCGATGCCCTTCACCACATAGGCATAAAAGTTATCGCGCAGTTGTTTGGAGTGACGTGTTTTAAACGCTTCATACTCGCCGGGGTGGACATAGCGCAGGTCCCCGATGATGTTCATATACTCGTGGTTGCCGATCAGTAGGTGGAGTTGCCCGCCGGCTTTTTTGGCCTGTTTCTCGAGTTTTTGCAGGTGGCCGATAATTTTGAGCGTATCGGGGCCGCGGTCTGGAATATCCCCCACTTGCACCAAGTGGGTGTTGCCGGCCACCCACTTTCCACGACGGTTAACAACCCCGGCTTCCCGCAGCGTAGTGAGATAACTGTCGTAATCGCCGTGGACATCTCCGATAGCCACAATGCGCTCAACGCCTTGCCAATCATCCTGAATGTTGGACGCTGCTGAGGGTGTAATGGTCGCGAGCAGTATTGCAACCAACAACCCGAAGACGCGTCGCATCACATGTGGCCTTACCAGCACGGGGCGAGTCATCGGCACACCTCTGTGATCTGTCGGCTAAGCTGTTTGGGGTTATCAATCACGGTGTAAAAACTGTCGATATACTTCACAGCCGAGCGCGCCATCCATTTGCTCTCATAAAGGGTTTCATTCGCCAACTCCAGAAGCGCTTCTCGATGGAGACGAAACTCGCCCAGGGCTTTCTCCAGCACCTCTGGCTCGGTGCAAAAACCCCGGTAAATTCGCTGCCTAACGGATCTCAGATTGAGGTCAGGGGGCGTCTCGGCATAGGGCGCACTCACGTAGCCCGATGAATCGAAATCATAGATGACGGGGATATAGCTGCCGTCAGCTCCCTGGAGCAGCTTGGCGTTGTGGCAACAATTGCCCTCCTTACTGGTGATCAGAGAGAAATCAGCGTTGCCGATCATGTAATTAAATAGCGAAGCCATTGTGGCCTGTTCCGGCTCGAGTTTATTTTTGCGGATCCGCTCTACGCTCACGGCCTCCAGCGCCAATCTGTCGGCCAGGCGGTTTTTGTGCTCAACGAAAAACGCGGGCTGAGTGCGGAGGGTCTCGCCCTCCAGCGTTTGATAAGTGACCTCCGCCCAGCGCACCCGGTAGCTCCGGTCCGTTAACCGATTCAGCATCCTGTATGCCTGAAATTCCTTGCGGAGGTACCCCTGATACCGCTGCGAATTCTTGCACTGTACGACCAGCTTAAGCCTTTTTTGATTGGCGAAAACAGTCTCTCGCACCTGTTTTTTTTTGAATTGAAGCCATAGCTGCGCGTGCTGGCAATTCTCTTTCTCAAGGCGAAAGTTACCCCTGGGCTGAAAACGCGTATCGATGCTGATGGTGCGCTCGCCGTCGGAATAGTTCAGTGTCCCGGCAGGGTAGACAGCGGCTTTGTCCCGCTCCTTGTCGATCTCGAGAAATGGCCCGCGCAGGGTAATCTCGAGCGGTGCGTCATCGGCAAACAGCGGGTCGGGGGCGGAGTCTTTCGTTGCGGCTTGTAGCAGCGCAGGAAGCCAACACCATCCAAATACTGCGACGATGAAGAGAGTTTTCATGATGATGGCTGCCTGTCCAGTGACATAAATCGTGGGGTACTCTGATTTTTATTGATGCTCGCAGAGCCCTTAGGTGAGCGCAACCTGGGCAGCGGGTGCGCAACGAATGTTGTGTGGCGCTGTTTGGGTGGTG
>WTHO01000031.1:6632-8540 GCA_011523115.1 Halieaceae bacterium
TTTACAACTTGCAAGAGCTCTTGGAAAACCCGTTTGATCAAATGGGGCTTGATGACATCAAACTCAACGAATTTGAGTTTGCGGACCCGGCGCCGTCACCCTAGGTGCTGGGGCAGTAGAACTCGACTTCAGGGTGGCGGATGATCGTCAGTAGTATCTCGCCCACACCGAACCCAAATTTCCTCATTTTGGATTCATTCATCACCACGTTCTCGCTGACGCGATACATACGGTCATCGATCTTCACATCGATGGGGCCATCTTCCAGCGCTATTCGCAGGGTGTAATCGAGGAACATGGCGTTTCCTTCCCAGCGCGCCTGTCCTTCGCCAACGACATCGCCTGCAGTGCCGATATAGGCTTGGGCACCATTTGGCGTCAGTGTCCAGATTCGCTTTTGTTCTTCCCCGTCGTCGAAGACAAAATCCTCATCAAGGGTCCCCACGCCGCCCTGCCAGCAGCCCGTGATATCGGCCCGAAAATGCCGAATAGCGGTGCCCGAAAAGTCCTTCACGACGCCGTGCGCAGTGAGCGCACCGTCAAAAAATTCCTCGGGTTCAAAGGCCGGTGTCCCGCCACGATAGTCGTCGATGGAGGTGGTGCTACAGGAAAGCAGCATAGCGGCCAGGGCTAACGTGCCGAGGTATTTGGCGGAGAGCCGCGCCGTTCTGCCTGGGCTCAAACTATTTGGAGGGCGGTGAAACCCTCGGTTGGCTCTCTCGTTGTCAGACATGGCACCTGCCTTGTAAGCGTCTTAAATCATTGAGTTACCCATGTACGCCGAGCAAAATAAGGCGGATCTCAAGGTGATGCTCCTCAGACTCTGGATCATCAGATTCGACATGGCTTGGAAGGGATTCGATGCGCGTCATCACAGAGCTGCTGCGCTGGTGTCTTGGAGCGGCGCTCCTGCTCATTATCGATGTGTTCGCCGAAGCAGTGGTCTTTGAGTGGTTACAGTGGAATGGCACTACCAAGAACGACTGGTTCTTTTTACTCTGGTGGTTGATTGTGGCGGGATGGACGGTGTTCTCAGCCCGCCGCATCTGGCGGGCGATGTCGAACAAGCCGGAATAGGGCAGCCGGTGCGAATTACCCAATCAAGCGTGACGGTCCATAGCGTGGCAAACCTCTAATGGCCATGTAGCCGGCGGAATCAGTGACCCGCGAAGACCAACATTTGCACCGGTAGCAGGAGCGCTTGCATGCGCAAAATCACTGCATGCAGTACACCCACGGTATCGACCATATGCAGGAATAGCGTCTCGCCCAGGCTGAGATCACCGGACTCAAGCAGCTCGTGATTGTTGGTGTAGGCATTGGCGATACATTTACTGCCGGGCATGACCTCACTCAAGCCACCCTCATACAAGGGCTCCATGACGACTGTTAGGGTGCCTGGCCGCGCGCGCTGTTGCGCGTCAATGAGTACGTCTGACGGCTTCAACTGGCCCGCGGCGACCACAGGCTGCACGCGGGTCACCACCATCGGGATGACGGTGAAGGGCTTTGACAGGCATACGACCTCGCTAATGGTGCCGGGTTTGATGACCTGAGCAGAAAGCTGGTCGAATCCCGCTGCGATCTGGAAACGCCCGGATTCGGGGCCGTCCGAGGGGATGAGCACACCCGCGGGGCGTAATATGGGATTCACATAATCCCCCCGCTGCAGATAAAACTGCGCCACCTGTCCATCGACGCCCGCGTAAACCACAGTCTTATCAAGCGCGACCTGCGCCTGCTCCAGCTGGCGCTCAGCACTTTTGCGCTGAGCAGGCAAGACGTCTGATATCTGGGTCTGCACGGCGGTAATGTTGGCTTTGGCCGCTTGCACGCCGCCCCGGCGCTGAGCCACCGTATTTTCGAGTCGCTCGATTTCGATTTTGCTGACCAGCTGCTGCCCGCGTG
>WTHO01000031.1:8640-15104 GCA_011523115.1 Halieaceae bacterium
ACGTCTTCAACTCTGCCGCCGCCCTCGGGTAGTAGCGGGATTGTCCTGAAGAAAGGGCCCGCATTGGTTGTGGAGGGGTGGTAATAAAAGACCACCGTGATCAGGCTGACTGTGAGGATCAGGCAGGCGGTGATCCCCCAGCGCAATTCGTACCACATCGTGAAGAAGGTAATTTGGTCCCCCCAACGCTTGCCCTGCGCATGGCGACGAAACAGGTAGTCGGGAAGCACGGTAATCAGTGAGCAGAGAATCAATTCCAACATGGTTAGCGGGCCTCCCCGGATTGCTCCGAGGGTGCTTCTGCGGATTCTTCACCCGTTTGCTCCGGCGCCAATTTCTTCAATGACTCGGAGATGCTGTGGATGGGGGTCAGAAAGTCAGGGAGCTTGAGGAGTGCCAGTATGAGCGCGGCGACCCAGAACACGTTGTTGTGAGTGAAGAGTGCCAGTAAGGCGAGCACCATGATGAGCTGTGACTGGGTATTACTGTGCTTGTGCGCCAATTGCTCGGGGATGGCATGGAGCTTGAGATAAAACACACCGATGCCCAGAACGGCGATCACCACGATCACAATAATGGCTGAGAACAGCGGGTCACTGCCATCTGCCCCGCCAACGAAGGGGGGTAGAACATGTGGGGCAAGGGGATGGGTTTCTGCAGACATTCAGTCAACCTCGTTATTCACGGTGCCATCACGCCGCGGCTTGCATCTGTTGTCTTGCGAGCGCTCTTTGCAGATCTTTCGTGGTGAGCGTTCGCAGGACATTGCCGTCGGCGTCGAGTTGCTGGGTGAGTTGGCCGTCGGGCGCATAGAGTTCAAAGAGCACCAATGCGCCTTCGGGGCCTCCTTGTTCCATGTGTACATCATTCGGCGGCTTCTTGGCGTAATCCCCGACACGCCGGATCCCTGACGTGACCGGCTCACCGTTCTCAAAGGTCTGGACGTGCAGTTCACCCTGTAAAACCACTGACGTGGTTTCACAGACGTGACGGTGAAAATGGCAGTAGCCGCCCGGATCCCACCGGTACAAGGCGCTGACATGCCCGGTGGAATCAATGCTCAGTATGTGCCCCCAATAGCTGACGGGGTAGGGGTAATCCGCGGCCTCTTGATAATGAGCCCAGCTCAAAGAATCGATATCCAGCAAATTGTGATTGATGGCTTCTGACATCAGCTTTGTCCTGTCAGGGTATGTCGCCCCATCATGCCGCTGCACACTGGGCAGTCAAGTAACTTGTGGCGCTGAGATGAAACCTGTCGCTTTGGGCGGATTTCTATCACAGCAACAAAATCCGAATCCTCGCCCGATTGCCTGTTTGCGCCGGACCGTGAGACAAAGAAATTGACATCACTATCGTTTCCCCTAAGCTCGAAGCAGGCCGGCAGCCCCAATGTTGCCCGGCTCGTGACATGTCACACCACACCAAACAAAACCAAACCAAACCAAAATAGGGGGAAACTATGACGCGCTTTATTCAAGCAACGGCAATCGTTTTTTTAGCAGCGGGTTTGGCGGCCTGCAATCAAGCACCCGCTACCAATCCCAACGTTGAGCTTGCAAAAGCATGGGTTACCGCAGCGTCGACCAGCCGCACAGCGGCCATGGAGATGATTGAAACCAACATGGCTGAGGATGGCTTGCTGTATCGCGACCGCTACGTCGGATTTGGTTTCATGTGGGATAACAGTCAGGGTGCCGAAGAGGGTCGCATGATCGTTACCAATGTCATCGCAGATAGCCCCGTCGCAGGGGTACTGCAGGAGGGTGACGAGTTTATTTCTGTGGGCGGTGTTGAAGTCAGCGCCGACACTATGTGGAACTTGCCTTTCCGCGGGCAGCCCGGGGAATCCGTCTCAGCAGTCGTTTCCCGTGACGGCGAGGAGATGCCGATCGAGGTCAGCCGTGGCGTCATCAGTAGCACCACGACCAAAGCGCAAATGCTCGAGTGGATGGCTACCCTGGAGGACGACGATTGGGGTCCTGATAAGTGGGAGCTTCATGAGGCCGTGGGGCAGGGTGACGTAGTCTACGTGTGGACTCAGGCGTGGAATACCGATGAGGCAACGGGCCTGCCATTTGAGGCGCATCAAGTGACGCGCATGATGTTCAACGAGTCAGGTCAGGTGCAGGCGATTGCGAGTTTGTCGGAGGATCGCTTCGTTCTCGAGCAGATGGGTTATACCGTCAGCCGTTAATATCCCGTGAAGCTCAAAGGCCGCTTGCGCGGCCTTTTTTTTGGCATTTAGTGTGCGTCTTCCCGAGCGATGAAGGGCCCATCCACACAAATTCGCCGCCCGTCAGGGGCCGCGCAGGCACCACAAATACCGACACCGCACTTGGTCAGATAGTCAATCGCACTGAAGATGCGATCGCTGGTCACGTACTGTCGTTGCACGGCCTCGCTGGCGTGAATCATGGGCGCGGGCCCGCAGTTGTAAAAGACCATTTTGGCCAGCGCCTCCGGGGGCTGCTGTGAGAGGAATTCCTCAAGGGCATCGCTGACGCGGCCAGCAAAGCCGGCACTCCCGTCATCTGTTGCCAGCGTGACCCTGCCTACGGTGTGACACTCCTCCCGAAAGTAGAGTCGGTTTGCTGTGCGCGCTCCGACAAACAAGTCCACCGGTTGCGCCTCGCTGCCAAAGTCCTCGGCGATCTGATAGACCGCCGCCAGGCCGGTACCACCGGCCACACAGACAATATGCGCATCCTTCGGGGGCTTGACCGGTACGCCATGCGGCCCCCGCAAATAGATTTCGTCCCCCGGCGACAGGTCGTAACACTGAGCCGTAAATTCGCCGACGTTGATGACCGCCAGACGGACGGGATCATGGGTCAGGCAGGAGAACGGCTTTTCCCCGACGCCCGGTATCCACACGAATACGTACTCGCCCGCCCGGATATCCAGTTCGCCGTCGAGTGTGACGACGGTAATGTCCTCGCAGACAACGTCATTGGCCGCCACTCGGTAGGGCTTGAATCCCATGTCGACGTCGAAGCGCACCTGCTTGCCTGCCTCATCAGTGCCGGCTCCGAGGTCGTGATACAGATCGGCAAAAAAGCGACCGATGTCCTCGGTATCCATGCCGGTCAGCCCGGATCCCACGCCAAAAATTGTCGCTCCACAGTGTGCGGCGGCTCGGCAGTCGGCGGCCGAGGATAATCCACCACAGCCAATCAGTGGGACGTCGGTCTCTTGTCGCAGCGCCTTGAGCGCTTTCAGGGCAGTCGGCAGAACCCCTTTACCCGACATGCCGCCCATCGCGTTACTCAGTACAGGATGTCCGTGGTGTTCCGTGTACCCCGGACCAGTGGTGTTAATGGCGCAGAGCGCTGATGCACCCCCTTCCAGCGCAGCCCGACCAATCACCGCTATGTCATCGACGTTTGGCGTGAGCTTCGGAATCACCGGGACATCCACGGCCGCGCAGACCGCGGCAACGACGTCGCGGACCATCTCGGGATCCTGTCCCATCGCCATGCCATAGCCTTTGGCGTGGGGACAGGAAAGATTCAGTTCCAGTCCGTCCGCAACGGGGGCCAGCTTCTGCGCGACCGAGACAAATTCCTCAACCGATCCGCCGAAAATGGAGACGAGCAAAAACCGATCGTCGGGCACTCGCAAGCTCGCAAGACCTTCAAGCGCTTCGTCCATCCCCGGGTTGGTTAAGCCGACGGCATTCACGAAGCAACCCGGCGCGAACTGACTGTAGACCGGCTCGCGATTACCTGTGCGAGGTTGCATGCCAATACTTTTAGTGGTGATCACGCCGATCTCCGGCATGGTATCGATCACCCGCTGAATAATGGCTGGGGCGGTCGTCACAATGCCCGAGGGGATAGTGAACGGTCCTGAAAGTTGCTTGCCGAGAAACTCGGTGTTCAATGGAGTATCTCCGTCGAGGAGCGGGAATTATAAGGCCCTCGATTCGGCCCGTCATGAAGGATCAAAAAAAACCGCGGATTTTCCGCCTCAGGTGCCGCAAAAAGTCCGGGTCACCCGCTCATCCTCGTGGGGTGGCCTCGCCCACTCTAGATCATCGGCCTGCCATTCGAAGGGTTTGCGACCGCGCCGAACCAGCCTCTCTACCCAGTCGAGTTCACCTTTCTCGGCGAGATCGATGCCGCGTTGTACCAGATGGTTCCTCGGGATAACTGCGGGGTTTACCCATTGCATCGCCCGGGTGACGTCCTCTGGGTCAGCGGTATTCAGTTGTCGCCGGCGTTGCCAATCCTCTGCCCAATCAGAGAGCTCCTCGGGTGCGCTAAAGAGCTCGGGTAGGGGGGAATGTTGCAGAGACTCGTTAGCGACTTCAGTCAACCACCGGAAGGCGAGCGTGAAGTCCAGCTCGTGAGAGGCCAGGATGTCGTGGAACCGCTGGATGAGCGAATGGTCTGGGTCAGTGAGGTGATCAAGGCCGAGTTTGGCCGCGAGCCAGTGCTGATGATGGGCATGAAACCGGGCGGGGTATTGATCGATGATCTCTTGTGCCGTGTGTTTCGCGGTCTCGTCGTCATCGTGAAGCAGTGGCAGAAGGCACTCGGCGAGAACCGCCAGATTCCAGTGCATGATGCCGGGCTGGTTGGGCCAGGCGTAACGTCCCTGCCGATCGATGGAGCTAAAGCAGGCCTGAGGATCGAAGTGGTCCATGAAAGCACAGGGGCCGTAATCGATCGTCTCGCCACATAGCAAAGCATTGTCGGTATTGAGCACACCGTGCACAAAGCCCAATACCTGCCAGTGCGAGGTGAGTCTGGCGAAGTGCTGACACACGCCGTCTAACAGCGTCACCGCCGCCGTTGGATGAGACGCTGACTGGGGGTCGCCGGCTGTCTCACTGAAGTGTCTCGATACGATGTAGTCGACCAGAGGCGCCAATTCGTCTCCGCCTCGGGTCATGGCAAAGTACTGAATGGTCCCAACGCGGAGATGGCTGCTTGCCACGCGTGTCAGAATGCCGCCGGGCTCCACCCGATTGCGTATGACCGGCTCTCCCGTGCTGATGGCTGCGAGGGCGCGGGAAGTGCGCACCCCCAAGGCATGCATCGCCTCCGATACCACATACTCGCGGATCACAGGACCGATGGGTGATCGACCGTCACCACCGCGAGAGTAGGCGGTGGGGCCTGCTCCCTTGAGCTGTATATCGAATCGATTGCCCTGCGGGTCAACCCACTCGCCGAGCAATGTCGCTCGGCCGTCACCTAACTGTGGGTTGTACTGACCGAATTGGTGTCCTGCATACACCGTCGCAATGGGCTTTGAGTCCGGTAGCGGCTGGTTACCGGCGAGTGCCTGTAAAAACTGGGGCTGCGAGCGGGGGTCTCCCGCCCACCCCAGTGATGCGGCGAGATCTTCATTCCACAACATGACGCTGGGTTGAGATACCGGATCAGGCGGTTGGGGTGTGCTGAAAGCCTTTCCCAAATTGGCGTAGGAGTGATCGAAGCCCGGCATTACGTCCACTCGGCCAAGCCAGGCAAGATCTCAATCACCAAAGAGCTTTTTAATGAATGATCCCGCTTTCTCTTCAATTGCATCCTGTACCTGCTGCTTGGCTTCATTTGCCAGGATTTGCTCGGCGATAGTCGCTACGTCAACTTTGCAGGAGGCGCCAGCCTCAGACGACAAGTTGCCCGCACAATCCACCGGCCAGTCTACGCCAGCGTAACGTTGATCGATCACACACAGTGGGCTGACCTGCATAATGTCGTTGTTGACCTGTCCTTCCATGCGAAAACCGAAGTCCATTGAGCTGAGATCAACGTCTCCCGAGCCTTTCATGACGATCCCGGGCGTCGCGAAGCGCAATCGCTCAATGTCACCGACCCCCTCGTCGAAGTCGATGCCCAACGAGAGATCGGTAATCGGCGTAGTGGTGGGTAGTCCCGCGATGGGAGGGATCTTGTTGACCACTGCCACCGCATTGCAGACGAGGCCCTGAACCGAGACCTTCTCCAGTACGAGGTCTTGCCCAGCCGCCTTGATATCGCCATCAAGGCCGCCAACGAGATCCTCAGCTGTGACGCCTTTGCTTTCGACATCCCAGCTCATTTCAATACGACCCGAGGCAGCATCATGATTGCCTAAACTCGCCAGCAGAAGGCCTATATTGACGCCCTTCAGACCGCCCTCGACCTCGGCCTCGACCACCGGTCGCCGCGCATTCAGGCTAACGCGGGTGTCAAGTTGCCCCTGATGAAGCACGCCACGAATGTAGTCAATATCGGCAACGCCATCGCGCACGCGCATCGAGACTTGCGCGTCAGTAATCGACTGACCGGCCGCAACGAGTTCGTCGGCTACCACACTGAGTTCAAGATCCAGATTCTGCAGCGGCCCCACGGGTAGTGGCACAGGCGCACTGGCCGAGGAGCCCTCAGAGCTTGGTTGGGACGCAGGCTCATTGGCGCTCGCTGTAGAGTCGGTAGCAGGTAGCGTGGCGGGTTGGATCTGATCAACGT
>WTHO01000148.1 GCA_011523115.1 Halieaceae bacterium
GCGATCGAGAGGCACGACATCGGCCACGGTACCCAAGGCCACGAGATCCAGCGCATCACCGAGATTGGGTTCGGTAATCCCCTCTGTACTAAACCAGCCGCGCTGCCTAAGCTCAGCCCGCAGCGCGCTGAGTACGTAAAACATCACACCCACACCCGCCAATGACTTACTGGCAAACGCACAGCCGTGCTGATTCGGATTAACAATGACCTCCGCCCCCGGCAGCTCCTCGCCGGGCAGGTGATGATCAGTCACCAATACACTGATACCCAGATTCTGAGCGGCCGCCACGCCCTCGATGCTGGAGATACCGTTGTCGACAGTGACAATCAGGTCAGGTGTTTGAGGGGCCGCCAGATCGACAATTTCCGGGGTCAAGCCGTAGCCAAACTCGAAGCGATTGGGCACCAGATACCCGACCTCCCGCAAACCCATCTGGCGCAACACCGATATCGCCATGGCGCAACTGGTCGCGCCGTCGGCGTCGAAGTCTCCGACGATGAGCACGCGAGCGTCCCCTTCAACTGCATCAGCGAGTAAGGCCGCTGCGTCGGCAATGCCCTTCAACCCATCGGGCGGCAGCAACTGGTCAAGCGTTAACGCAAGCTCTTGTGGGCTTTGAATTCCTCTGCCGGCGTAGACCCGTTTCAGCACTTCGGGTAAGGCGGCATCTTGCAATGCGGGGGGAATGTCGACCTGTCGCCGACGAATGGAGGATGGTGTCAGTGGCACTGTTCCGCCATATAGGCGTGCACCGTG
This sequence comes from Halieaceae bacterium, assembly GCA_011523115.1. GTDB lineage: Bacteria > Pseudomonadota > Gammaproteobacteria > Pseudomonadales > Halieaceae > Luminiphilus. The sequence continues at coordinate 760 of WTHO01000148.1, forward strand.
GCCAGGTCATTATCCAGCGTATCAAAGCGTTCCGTGCGGTCGAAAAGGTCTGACAAATGCTGCGGCAATTGCGGCGCTTGGCCCGTCTCGGCTCTGGCCACCGCAGCGGGGAACTTTGCGGGGTGTGCCGTAGATAAGGTCACCATCGGCCCGTCCCCAGAACGCGCCGAGAGGCGCGCTGCGCGGGTACCAATTGCCGTGTGCGGGTCTAACAACTCACCCGTCTGTTGCCACATCATCCGAATCTCGTCACAGGTTTCCTCGTCGGACACACGTGCGCTACTGAATAATGTTTGTGCCCGAGTCAGAGCACCATCACTCAGGCTAATTTCACCTCGGGCAAAATCTGACATGAGCTGGTTGATTTGCGCAGCGTCACCATCATAGAGGTCAAATAACAGCCTCTCAAAATTCGAGGAGATAGAAATATCCATACTGGGCGACAGGGACGCTTCAATCGGTTGTCGGGCGTAAGTGCCGGTAGTCAGCATTCGATGCAAAACGTCGTTTCGATTGGTCGCGATGACGAGGTTGTTAACCGGCAACCCCATACGATGCGCCAGATAGCCGGCATAGATATCGCCAAAGTTGCCCGTGGGGACCGAAAAATTAACGGGGCGGTCGGGCCCTCCAACCGCAAACGCGGCGTAAAAGTAATAAACGATCTGAGCCATGATCCGAGCCCAATTGATCGAGTTAACTGCGACGAGGGAGCGTCCCTCGGGCAAGAAGGGTTCGGCAACAAAACTGGCCTTAACCAGTGCCTGGCAATCATCAAAGTTACCCCGAATAGCGAGGTTGTGAATGTTATCGCCCGGCACCGTTGTCATTTGTCGCCGCTGCACATCAGATACCCGGCCATCCGGGTAAAGAATAAAAATATCCACGTGGTCGCTGTGGCGACAACCCTCGATCGCAGCGCTGCCGGTGTCGCCGGACGTGGCACCCATGATCACGACCTTTTCGTTCCGCCGGGTCAAAACGTGATCGAGCAACCTGCCCAGCAACTGTAAGGCAAAGTCCTTAAACGCCAGCGTTGGCCCATGGAACAATTCCAGAAGCCATTGGTCACGGTCGAGCTGTTTGACGGGGGCGACTGCCTGATGCCGGAAATCCCGGTAGCTGGACTCAATCAACTGGGACAGCGTATCGCGGTCGATACTGCCCTCCACGAAGGGCGCGATCACCGTCGTCGCCAACTCACTGTATGACATACCGCGCATGGCCTGAAGCTCTGCGGTACTGAAACTTGGCAAAGACTGCGGCAAATAAAGACCGCCGTCCTTCGCGAGCCCTGCGAGCAGTACCCCCTCAAAATCCAGTGCGGGCGCCCCGCCGCGTGTGCTGTGATACTGAAGGCTCAAAGCCAACTCCCTTCTGTTATTGGTTGCGCAAGTGCCGCCGGGTTAATGCTCGAAGGATTCAACCCGAAGCAGCGCGTAATCTGACTGCACATCGGGTAGACCTGTGATCTCCTCAATCGCTTCACTGATTACGGATCCCGGGGTCTGATGGGTCAGCAACACAATGGGCACTTCAGACTGCCCCGAAAGAGGCGCCTTCTGCACCAATGACTCTATGCTGATGTCACGGTCTGCGAGGGTCTGGGTAATATTCGACATGACTCCCGGCCTGTCAGCTACCGTCAGTCTGACATACCACTCACTCGCAATATCATCTGAGGCGATTAACGCCGTAGCGTTCAGAGAAGCCGCCGGTAGCCCCAGAGCAGGTCCTGAACCCAATGGTGATCGCGCGATATCCACGATATCAGCGCAAACTGACGACGCCGTGGCGGGGCCGCCCGCCCCTGGTCCCACCAACACCAACTCACCTACTGCGCTACCGGTCACCATGACGGCGTTCAAGACCCCGTCCACTGTCGCCAACTGTTTACTCTCGGGGATCAGCGTCGGGTGAACACGCACTTCAATACCCGCCGCCTGCTGACGCGCGATCCCGAGGTGTTTGACGCGGTAACCCATCTCCGCCGCGTAATCGAGATCCTCGGGCGTGAGCGCATCGATCCCCTGCTTGAAAGGTGACTCGATATCAAGCGGCACACCGAAGGCCAATGAGGCAAGAATGACGAGCTTGTGCGCCGCGTCGGTGCCATCAATGTCAAAAGTGGGGTCGGCTTCGGCATAGCCCAGAGACTGAGCCTCAGCCAGAACCTCATCAAAGGCGCGCCCCTTGGTGCTCATCTCCGTGAGGATAAAGTTCCCCGTGCCGTTGATAATGCCCGCCACCTCAGTGACCTCATTACCTGCCATCGACTCGCGCAAGGCTTTAATGATCGGTATGCCACCGGCCACCGCAGCCTCAAACCGGATTTGCACCCCCGACGCTTCCGCCAATGCGATCAACTCATTGCCATGCTCAGCAATCAGCGCCTTGTTGGCCGTCACAATATGTTTGCCCTGTTGGATCGCGCGCTTTATCAGATCGTAAGCCGCACTGGTGCCTCCAATCAGCTCTACCAGCACATCGATTTCAGGATCTTCAGCCAGTGCCATCACATCACGGCTGACGCGGGCGTCGCCGTAGTCATGGTCGGGGTGCTCCCTGCGCGCGCCAACATGAACCAATTTCATCGACTTGCCCGAACGAGCCTCCAATACCTCAGCTTGCCGCATTAGGATGTCCATCGTGGCAAGGCCGACGGTGCCTACACCGCAGACTCCGATATTCAGGGTATCCAAACTCAAGCCGACAGCTCCTTTGCTGCAACAGGGGGTCCCTGGCGCAGGACTTTCTTGATGCCGCGGATCGCCTGACGGGTGCGGTGCTCATTCTCAATCAAACCAAAGCGCACGAATCCCTCGCCATATTCGCCGAAGCCCACACCGGGTGAAACCGCTACCCCACCGCGCTGCAATAACAGCTTGCTGAACTCAACCGAGCCCATGTGACGAAAGGGCTCCGGTATCTCGGCCCAGACAAACATCGTCGCCTTGGGTGGTTCAACAGGCCAGCCCGCCTCATTGAGGCCCTGACACAATACGTCGCGACGCCGACGGTACATATCGCAAATATCGCGCACACATTGTTGATCGCCCTCAAGTGCTGCGATTGCGGCGACCTGCACTGGCGTAAAAATGCCGTAGTCAAGGTAGGATTTGATCCGGGTCAGCGCTGCGATCAATTCCGAATTACCGCAACAAAATCCGACCCGCCAACCGGGCATGTTGTAACTCTTCGACAACGTGAAAAACTCGACGGCGATTTCGCGCGC
>WTHO01000094.1 GCA_011523115.1 Halieaceae bacterium
GTTAAAATTCTGATGTAGTTTTTTCGCATCTTGCCCGAGATATGGGCGGTGACGACGTGACCGTTTTCCAACTTCACGCGAAAAGTGGTGTTCGGAAGGGTGTCGACAATCTCTCCCTCCATCTCGATTTGATCTTCCTTTGCCATTCAGGCGATTCCTCCTGCTTCTGGAAAGGGCGGAACTTTATAGGAAACTGATTCCGGGGGAAAGCGCAGTCTCAGGACGTTGGCTCTGGGTTAATCCCGTGCTGGCTCCAGCAAGGAAACGACGGCAGAGGTATCTGGGGTGGCGGTTTGCTCAGTCTTGTGCTGCTGCCATTGCCCGTCGACAAAGAGCTCGAGCGGGGAGAATCGCGCCTTGTAGGACATTTTTCGGCACCCATCGATCCAGTACCCGAGGTAGACAAAAGGTAAGTCCATGGCTTTCGCTTCGCGAATCTGAAGCAGAATAGCCTCAGTACCCAAACTGCGTTGCGGTTGGTCAGGATCAAAGAAACTGTAGATTGCGGCCAGGCCGTCCAGCATTTTGTCAGCCACGGTCACTGCCACCAGCTTATTGCCTTGATACAGACGATAATAGATCGCGCACCCGAGCCCATCATTCAAAAATGACTCATACTGGTCCCGCTCCGGTGGATACATGTCACCGTCGGCATGTCGTGACTCGATGTAATAACGGTAAAGACTGTAGGCCTCATCATCCAGAATAGAGTCTGACTGCTCCACGCGGAGGTCGGCATTGCGCCGGCTGATCCGCTTTTGGGTGCGTCCGGGCTCAAACTCCTTGACTCGTACCCGAGAAGCAATACAGGCACTGCAACGTGCGCAGTGAGGACGGTAGACGTGGTCACCGCTGCGCCGGAATCCCAGCAAAGAAAGCTGGGTATAGAGCTCTTGACTCAGTTTTTGCCGCGGATCTACGAAGAGCGTCGTCGCCTCTTCGCCCTCCAGATAGGAGCAACGGTGCGGAAAAGTGGTGTAGACCTTGATTTCCCTTAGCGACGCGGTCACAGCAGATCTCCCGCGCTCATTGGCAAGTCTTTTGCCAAGCGCATCGCAAGGGGGAGGGGAGGCGTAGGAACCATACAAAGCGGTTTTGACAGCAACGATCGCATGTCGACCTTTATAGCGTCCCGCACATGATTTTCAAAGTCTTCTCGTGACATTAAGTCCGCGCCCAGCGAGAGCAGATGGGGATTCTCCACCTGACAGTCAATGAGTTCGATATCAGAATTTTGGCAGGCCCTACTCAACGCTATGAATGCCACCTTCGAGGCGTTTGCCTGCAGAGAGAACATTGATTCTCCGAAGAACATGTTTCCCAGCAGAACACCGTAGAGGCCTCCAACAAGTTGACCGTCCTCCCTGACCTCGACTGAGTGTGCCAGCCCTAATTCGTGGAGCCTGAGATACGCATCTTGCATGGCCTCAGTGATCCACGTGCCCGCTTCTCGACCACCACGGTCAACGTGAGCGCAATGATGGATGACTGCATCAAAGTCATCGTCGTAGCTGAGGGACCAATCGCTGTTTTTAAGGGCCTTGCGCATCGATCGACTGATGTGCACCTCAGCCGTGCGCAACACCAGCCGTGGGTCGGGGGACCACCAAAGAATGTCTTCACCCTCATTAAACCAGGGGAATATCCCCTGTGCGTAAGCACTAATCAGGGTCTCAGGTTGCAGATCGCCCCCGACTGCCAGAAGGCCATTGGGTTCTCGCAGCGCCCGGGAGGTCGGTGGAAACGGATTGACCAAGCTTAGAGTGTGCCTTGCCCGTCCAGATATTTCTCTGCGTCCAACGCGGCCATGCACCCGAATCCTGCCGAGGTGATGGCCTGCCTGTAGACGTGATCGGCAACATCTCCTGCTGCGAAGACACCCTCAACGCTGGTGTGGGTGGCGCCACCTTCAGTTCCAGAGTGAACCGTCAGATAACCTCCCGACATTGCCAACTGATTGACGAAAAGGTCGGTATTGGGTTTGTGACCAATGGCGATAAAGACTCCCGACAGGTCGATTTGTTCCAGCGTGGATTCATCCCGAGCAGATCGAATTTGAATGCCTGTAACGCCGCTGTCATCTCCCAGCACCTCATCGAGCGTTCTGTGCCAGTGCAGCACAACTTTTCCCTCTTCCGCCCGCTTCATCAGCCTGTCCTGAAGAATTTTCTCCGCTCTCAAACTATCGCGTCTGTGAATCAGATGGACCTTGGAGCAGAGATTGCTCAGGTAGAGCGCCTCCTCTACGGCCGTATTGCCCCCGCCTACGACCGCTACCTCCTGATTGCGATAAAAAAATCCATCGCACGTCGCGCAGGCACTGACGCCTTTCCCCATAAAGGCGGTCTCGGATGGCAGCCCAAGATATTGAGCCGAAGCACCAGTGGCGATGATCAGCGCATCGCATGTGTAGTCTTGCGTGCCACTGACCTTAAACGGTTTTTGCGACAGGTCGACGCGTTCGATGTGGTCAAACAAGACGTTGGCCTCAAGCCGCTCTACGTGCTCCTGCATTTGCTGCATGAGCTGAGGTCCTTGCAGGTCGTGGGTGCCGCCCGGCCAGTTCTCGACTTCGGTGGTCGTCGTCAGTTGTCCGCCTTGTTGTAATCCTGTGATCACAACGGGATTGAGGTTTGCGCGGGCTGCGTAGACAGCGGCAGTATAGCCCGCCGGGCCAGACCCAAGAATCATCAGGCGGTGGTGGTGGGGTGAGGTCATTTGACAGTTCCATTACAGCTTGAGAAGGAGCGGTAGCGCCCGCGCCGTAGCCTAGCGCAGCTCTCAACGTGAGGCCAGTGATGACGCGCCTGCCGGAATCAATTGACACGGAAATTCGCCTTAAACGCATGAATCTGCGCAGGAATGCCGGCGATTGGATTCGTGGTGCTGTGCTAGCATAGGGATTTCCAGCTGTGGTTACAGGATTGTGGCGGGCAAGGGCAAGACAGCAGCGGCAAATCCAGACGGGTCGGATGAGTCACTCGGTCGAAGAAGGCTGAGAGATGTTCTCTTCATCGGAGCTGGGGCACTGTGTTTGTTCCTGCTCATGGCGCTGCTGACCTACAGCGATGCCGACCCCGGTTGGTCGGCCAGCGGTAGCGGCGGTGCCATCGAGAATTTAGGCGGCATTACCGGCGCTTTTGTTGCTGACGTTTTCTTTTCTTTGGTGGGTTCCGCAGCCTATCTGGTGCCAGTTTTGCTTGCCTACCGCGCTGTGTCGCTGCTGCTCGCTGAGGATGACCACCGGCCAGTGGATTGGCAGTTGCTTGGGTTGCGTGTGCTGGGGTTGCTACTGCTGGTTGTCGCTGCCACGGCACTGAGAGCGCTGAATGACGGGGGTTCATCAGGCCTACCTCAGGGGGCGGGAGGTATTCTAGGCGCCGCCATTGCGTCGGGTTTCGATCAAGCCTTCAATCCTGTGGGCGCCAGATTGGTGCTCGTAGCCCTGTTTTTGCTGGGTCTCACGGTATTCGCTGATATCAGCTGGCTGAAGGTCATCGACTGGCTGGGATATCAGGCTCTTGTTGGTACCCAAAAACTGGGACAGCAGGCATTGGCGCGGGTGGACCAGCTTCGCGATCGACGTGCCCGAGAAAAACAGCTTGAGCAACGCAAAGTTCAAATTGAGGAGCACGTTGCCAGAGAGAAAAAGCGAGCGCCTCCGAAAATTAAGCCTCCCAAGGCGGCGCCTGCTCCCGGGGCCAAGGTTGAGCGAGAAAAACAGAAGCCGTTGTTCGATCTGCCTATTTCGGGCGAGGTGCCTGCGCTTGACCTGCTGGACGCGCAAGCAGAAGAAGGGCAGCGCGGCTATTCAGCTGATGAATTGGAGTCACTGTCAAGACTGTTGGAGCTGAAGCTCAAAGATTTCGGGGTCGTGGCTGAAGTCGTTGCGGTCTACCCTGGCCCTGT
>WTHO01000057.1 GCA_011523115.1 Halieaceae bacterium
GGCGGCACGTATGTTGGGCTCGCCTTTCTTATCGGGCTACACCTTTAAAGAGCAAAGCCCAGATCAGATAGCCAGAATCTTTGGCGCGAGCTTCAGCGAGCAGCTTGCCGCGATGACGCCGACGCAGGGGGGATGGGTTGGGCCAGTGACGTCAGCTTTTGGTGTGCACTACGTTTATATCGAAGCGTTTAAACCCGCCAGAACACTGGAACTGGGCGAGGTGAGCCAGAGAATCGCCCGCGATCTCGATCGTGAGGCGGAGGCGCAAGCGGTGACCGACTGGGTGACGACGGCTATGGCGCGGTACGAGGTGCGCCGCTCGTGAGCCGTTGGCTTGCCATATTGTTGATCCTCGCCTCAGGTGATGTCTGGGCACACCGCTTTGCGCCCTCCTTACTGGATATCCGGCAGATCGCCGACACCACTTTCAGCGCCACGTGGAAAACCCCGATGCAGACAGTATCGGAGACGCCGATCGAGCCAAAATGGCCGGATCAATGCGCCGTGACCTCTACGTCACCTTGGGTTCAGGAGGGCACGGGCATGCTGATGCAGATTGGGCTCACCTGCGAGTCTGGTCTGGTAGGCAAGGAGGTTTCGGTAAGCGGTTTGGGTCAAAACCAATCCTCAGCACTCTTGCGAGTCACGCTCGCGGACGGTGTCTTTCATCAGGCAGTGTTCACCGCAGCCGAGCCAGCATTTGTCGTCCCGGAGCAGGGTTCGGCGGGCACCGTGGCACTGGACTACACCTGGCTGGGTGCGGAGCACATCTGGGCCGGGCCGGACCACCTGTTGTTCGTGATGGGGCTTTTGCTTCTGGTGGGGTGGAATCGGCGACTGGTTTATACCGTGACAGCTTTTACGGTGGGACACAGCGTGACGCTGGCGATGGTCACACTGGGTTTGTTTGATTACCCCGTGACGTTGGTGGAGTTCATGATTGCGTTGTCGATCTATGTGCTCGCGGTTGAGCTGGCAAAGGGTCAGGCCGGTGGAACGCTGTGGCGCCAGCCCTGGTGGCTGGCTGGCGGCTTTGGTCTTCTGCATGGTATGGGTTTTGCGGGCGCGTTGGCCGAGACGGGCTTGCCACAATCGAACGTGCCGCTGGCACTGCTGTTTTTCAATGTGGGCATCGAGCTCGGGCAGCTCGCTTTTATCGCGGTGCTGGTTCTAGCGGCTTCCATATTGAGTCGTGCCGCGGGGAGCGTGGTGAGCAAACTGCGGCCGGTCCCCGTTTACGCGCTGGGCGGATTGTCCGCGATGTGGTGCATCGAGCGTGGCCTCGAAACCATCGCGTGATCAGGGGTTGCCCGGCCAGTTTCGCATTGGAATGATGGGGTGGAAGGCGATGGCCAATCCCTCATCGATGTGATTCTCGTTTTCCAAAACGTCCCGCCGCCGCACAAAAGCCGTGCCGCTCCGGGTATCGACAGCATCGGTAACCTCCATGCCGCCTTCGCCAGCGAACATTCTCTCCAGATCCATATTGAACCAGCCGATGCGTATGGTTGCGGCGGACACTGCCCGGGACCAGTCAAAATCGGCGGTAACGCCGCTCCCGGCGCCTTGAACCGCCGGCTTGCGGGTAACGCCGTCAAACCGCGTGACACGATTCAAGCCCTGTTCGTAGTAGACGTCTTTTTCGATAATGTCGGTAAAGATGATGCTGCCTATATCAGTCTGTTCCCGCAGCTGTTCGCGAACGGCCTGAACGATCTGGATGAACGATTTTTGATTGACGCGGCCGGTGGTCGGGTCGACTGGGTCCCCGTAAATTAATATGGCGTTGTTCCAACGTTGAGAGAATTCCCGCTGGGGCCGCACTTCGTAGCCTGCGCTCTCAAGATACTCCTGCACGCGAGAGTCAATAAACGCCTCTCTCTTTTTCAGGTAATTGCGCGACGGAGCGCCGAGATTGACATTAGCGATAACCACCACTTTGCTGTCCAGACGTTCAAAAATCGCCTCGTCAAACAGATTGGTGGGCGTGGTCGCGTTGTACCCTCCGCCGACGGTGGGAGAGGCACCGCAACCCACCAGTGCAATGGCGAGAGAGAGAACCGCTGCCAACCCCACAAAAAGGCTATGTGGCCGTAAGGGCGTACGCTCAGAGCTAGAGCAGGTGTGGGGCGCGGTCATGACAACATCCTTATATGAGCGTGGGGGTATGCTACCAAAGGAGGTAAGCAGATGAACAATGGTCTCCACAGTCTCTCCTCGGGTGAGGGGCCTCCGGTCATCCTGCTCCACGGGCTGTTCGGCCAGGGCAGTAACCTGCGCGGCGTGGCTCGGGCGCTGGAGTCGAACTTTACGGTTCATTGTCTGGACCTGCCAGACCATGGCCGCTCGCCGTGGCTGGCACATGCCTCATTGTCGAGTTACGCCGAGCGTGTCGAGGATTGGATGACGACCCACGATATCGAGGCGGCACACGTGCTCGGGCATTCGCTGGGTGGCAAGGTGGCGATGGAACTGGCGCTCTCGAGGCCGGAGCGGATCAACAAGCTTGTAGTTGCCGACGTCGCCCCTGTGGAATATCCCGGTAACCATGATCGAATAATAGAGGCCCTGCTGCGAGTCGCTGCGAGGTCTTGTGGCAGCCGAGGCGAAGCCCAGTTGATTCTCGAGGAGTCGATTGATGAACCCGGCGTTGTGGGATACCTGATGATGGGTCTGGCGCGAGTGGGCGATACGTACCGGTGGCGATTCAACGTAGAGGGGCTCCAGGCCGCCTATCCGGCATTGCGCGCGGCGCCCAGGCCCGGGGCAATTTACGAGGGGGGATCGTTGTTCCTGCGCGGCGCTGACTCAAATTACGTTCTCCCAGCCTACGAGGCGGAGATCGGGCGAAGATTCCCCGCCAGTCAGGTGGTGACGATTCCAGATGCAGGCCATTGGGTACACATTGATCAGGCTGAGACCTTTCAGCATCGTGTGCTCGAGTTTTTGTCTTGAATGGCTGTGTAGGACTGAATTCAGCGCGACCAAGCCGCTCAGAGCGCGGCATGGTCAATCAAGTGGCACGGTTTGTCGCCAAAAAAGTGTCCACAGATTCTGTGGATAACTCTCGGGATAATTTGTTTAATTGAGTCACCGAAGCCGCAAAGTCGTCGTTGTCAGCAAATTGGTTAAAATTTAACCAATGGGTAAATACCAATATGATTCAACTATTTGCGTTCTTACAGTAAGGCCATTTATGCGGTGTTTCACATAACCGCAATAAAAATGTCATTGATGGGATGCGTGTGTATAACAAACTGCGGGTGGTTACTACAGAACTTCGACACTGCGCAACCCCTTTTCACGAGTTTTTTTTTAATTTGGCCGAGAAAAATTTAGTCGCCCCGATAGCGACAGCCCGAGTCGCAGGTTTCGCTGATCTCGACTTCGGTCAGTTCTGCCAAATGAGGCTTCAGTCGTTGCCAGATCCAATGACACAGGGTTTCGCTGGTGGGGTTCTCGAGACCCGCCACCTCATTTAAATAGTGATGGTCCAATTGGTCGAGAAGGGGGTCGAAAGCCTTTTTAATATCGTCGAAGTCAATGATCCAGCCCGTCTTAGGGTCGACATCGCCCTCGATGGTGATGCGGACCCGGTATGAATGCCCGTGCAGGCGCGCGCACTTATGTCCCTCCGGGACCTTGGGTAGTCTGTGCGCGGCTTCGAACCGGAAATCTGTGTACAGCTCCATCGCGGGGATCTCGTCTTGAGCTCAGTAAAAACGCGGCGATTCTACACCCTTTGTCACTGACCGCTAGGCCTGAGAACGACGCCGAAACCCCCTGAAAGCGCATTGACAGAGGGGGCGCGATCCCTATAATGCGTCGCTCTGGTTTGGGGTGATTAGCTCAGCTGGGA
>WTHO01000037.1 GCA_011523115.1 Halieaceae bacterium
TCGAGAATGTCGAGGTTCTGGCGACGAATCAGATACAGCAGCAGGTCAAGCGGCCCCTCGAAGGCGTCAAGGAACACTTCAAGCGCCTGCGGGGGGATGTAGAGATCTTTGGGCAGTTCGGTGACCGCTTCCCCCCGGACCATCGCGAAAGGCATCTCTCCCTGCTCGGGCCGGAGTGCGGGCATATCAGTGTCTGCCGCGAGGTTTTCCGGCGCGCTTGTGGCGCCCTCCTCCGGGGCGTTTTCAGCAGGATTGGTCACGGCGAAATTATACCCTCAGGCGGCCTCAAAGTCGCTGACGTCACCGACGCCGCGGCGCAAAATGAGCGGTGCAGGGCCGGTCAAATCAATCACGCTGGTCGCCTCCAGTCCGCAGAAACCGCCATCGATCACGAGATCCACTTCATGCTCGAGCTGATCCCGGATGTCATAGGGGTCGGTCATGGGATATTCATCCCCGGGGAGCGCCAGCGTCGCACTCATCAGCGGCTCATCGAGCGCCTGCAAGAGCGCCTGGGGAATCGGATGGTCCGGCACCCTGAGGCCAATGGTCTTGCGCTTGGGCTGCACCAGCCGTTTCGGCACATCCCGGGTCGCCTCGAGTATGAATGTGTAGGGACCGGGGGTGGCATGACGTAGCAGTCGATAAGCGGTGTTGTCCACCCGTGCATAGGTGCCCAACTCCGACAGGTCGCGGCACACCAGCGTGAAATTATGGTCGTCCCGCAAGGCACGAATCCGCCGGATACGCTCCATGGCCTTCTTGTCTCCCAACTGACAGCCCAGCGCATAGGCTGAGTCCGTGGGATACACCACCACACCCCCGCGCTGCATAATGTCGACCGCCTGCTGTATCAGACGAGCCTGCGGTGTCTCGGGGTGGATGGCAAAAAACTGGCTCACAGTTGTTCCCAGATTCCCGCGCCATCGGGAATCGTCGAGACCTCGACCCCCAGTCCCGCACCATAGGGTGAGTCACGGTGAAAGTCCGATCCGACAGACACCTTCAAGTCACGCTCCCTGACCAAGCGCCACAGGGTATCTGTATCACCGGGTTTTGGCCGACCATTAATGACCTCAAGCGCCACGCCGCCGGCGTCACGAAACGCATCGGTCAGGGCCCGCAGCCGGGTCGCCGTCATTTTGTATTCGAGGGGATGCGCCAATACCGCAAGCCCTCCGGAAGCGGTAATCGTCGCCACAGTGTCATCCAGCGCCGGCCACAACAACGAGATATCACCGGGCTTGCCGCGACCCAGAAACCGCTTGAACGCCATTTCCTCGCTCTCAACGTGCCCCGCCAGCACCATCCAGCGAGCGAAATGCGGCCGACCAATTTGTGCGGCGCCTGCGACCGTCATGGCACCAGCCAATGCACCCGGCATCCCGCTCCGATCCAGCTTGTGTGCGATTTTTTCGGCGCGATCTCGGCGGGCTTTGTCCAGCCCTTCGAGATGACGCGTCATGGCCGGGGCAGCCGGATCAAAGCCAAGCCCGACAATGTGGATGCCTACCCGACCCCACTGACACGAAAGCTCGACGCCACTGATCAATTCCAGTCCCGATGGTACTGACTGGCAGACGCTCAAATATCCTGCGATCGTGTCGTGATCCGTGATCGCCATACGGAGGACACCCTCGCGGGCGGCGCGATCCACCAAATCACGCGCGCTCAGGGCGCCATCAGAAGCGGCACTATGTGTGTGGAAGTCAATCACGGCAATCTCTACACTGCGCCCGAAGCAGGTAGCGGACCCACCGGGCTGAGGAGCAAGGCGGGATTGTCTACCATAGTCGAAGTGATAGCGAGCGTTGCGGCGCGGGATCGAACCCATCCATGAAACAACTGCTGGAATTCCTGCCTCTGGTGCTTTTTTTCGGCGCCTACCAGATGGACGGCGAGATCGTGACCGTTGGCAGCTGGTCACATACCTTCGATGGTATCTTCAGTGCCACCGCAGTGTTGATGGTAAGCAGCGTCGTCGTCTGGCTGCTGGCCTCTGCCCTGTCGAGGCAGAACGAGCGGCGCCTGATGTGGATGGCGATCGCCGTGGTGGTCTTCGGTGCTGCAACCCTGATTCTGAGAGACCAGCGGTTCATTCAATGGAAGCCCACCGTGTTCAATTGGGTGCTGGCGGCGGTGTTCCTCGGCTCCCAATTCGTGGGCGAGCGCAATCTGCTCGAGCGCCTGTTGGGCGGTCAGCTGTCTCTGACCCGCCGGGTCTGGACGCAACTGAATACGCTGTGGATCGGCAACTTCACCCTCGTCGGGGCGCTGAACTTATTCGTGGCCTACCAATACGAGGAGGCCTTCTGGGTGTCCTACAAGCTGTATTCAAGCATCGGCTTCACGGTCGTATTGATGTTACTGACGATCCTCATTGTTGCCCCGCACCTCAAGGAACACGAAGTAGTAGAAAGCGAGCAGGCGGGGGGGTCGTGATGGCGCGCGCTATCGCAAAGGCACTCTCCGCAGTGCTGCTCGCCGCAAGAAAAAGCGCCTTAATGTGGCTGTTGCTCGCGGCGAATCTGATCGGCCTGCCTGCGGCACATGCCCAGGACACCCAATACATCAGCGACATGGTGCTGGTTCCGGTGCGCAGCGGCGCCGGCTCGGAGTTTCGTATCGTGAATCGCGGATTGCCATCGGGTACCGCGTTGCTCGTATTCGGACAAAGCGACGACGGCGAGTGGACAGAAGTCGAAACCCGCGGTGGCACGCGTGGCTGGATTCCAACCCAGTACCTCCAGAAAGAGCCGCCGGCGGGACTATTGATCAACGATATGAGGCTGGAACTCGAGCAGGTCCGCGGCGAGCGCGACCGTGTGGTCAGTCAACTGAACCAGAGTTCCAGCGAAGTCGATGAGGCTGACGAGACCATTGTCAGTTTGACCACCCGGCTGGAGAGCACCGAGGCGGAGCTGACAGAGGTCAAACGCGTGTCCGCTGCGGCGCTGGATCTTGACCTGATGAATCAGCAGCTGGTCGCCGAGCTTGAGTCAGAGCGATCGGATGCGGATCTGCTACGGTTGGAAAACGTGAGGCTGCGCGAGCGCATCGCCAATAATCAGATCATGGATGGGGCCCTTGCCGTGCTGTTGGGCGTCATTCTGGCTGTAGTTGCTCCCCGACTGTGGCCAAAGAAAAAGCGCCAGGACGGCTGGTCATGACGGAGATGAACATGAGAAACATGACAAACCTTTTATCCCGACTGCTGAGCTGTTTGCTCGCAGCAATCCTGAGCCTCTCCATGAGCGTGGCGCAGGCCCAATCGGATGACCCGGCGGAGAATCCCCGGGTACTGATGAAAACCACCGATGGCGACATTACGATCGAATTATTTGCCGACAAGTCACCGATCACCGTCGAGAACTTCCTGCAATACGTCGACGATGGGCACTACGACGGCACCGTTTTTCACCGCGTGATTTCCAACTTCATGATTCAGGGTGGCGGCTTTGATACCGAGCTCAAGGAAAAGCCGACGCGGGATCCCATCGTGAACGAGTCCAAAAACAAACTGCACAACACGCGCGGCACGCTGGCAATGGCGCGCACCAGTGACCCGGACTCGGCCGCCGCGCAGTTTTTCATTAATCAACGCAGCAATCTGCGTCTGGACTGGTCAGGCGGCAAGGACGGCTACACCGTGTTCGGAGAGGTGGTCGACGGGATGCAGGTTGTTGACATCATCTCACTGACCGACACCGGTTCAGCGCAGGCGCAAACCACGCGTGGCCCCACCATTTTTCAGGATGTGCCGGTGCAGCCGATCGTGGTCCTATCCGTGACCCGACTGGCCCCGTGATCCAACTCAGCATCAATCTCAACAAGATTGCGCTGATACGGAACGCT
>WTHO01000142.1 GCA_011523115.1 Halieaceae bacterium
ATGAGGCATCGAAGCGTGTGCTGACCAGCGTGATTCGATCGACCGATACCCGGTAATTCCGCCAATCTGTCGCGCCCAGAGGTCATAACGCGGACACAAAAGTCTTTGAAAATGAGAGCGCTCACGACTCTGAAACTTCAATAATATTGTCATCGCCCTTCCTATCAACAAATTTGCTGTAAGGATCAATGCCCACAAAAAGCGGCCTCTGCGCAGTCACAATCACAACCGACTGCTGGCCGGACTTCAGCGATCTCATCTCAAATGACAACACATCCGCGGGCTCCAAGACATCGTAGTCTGGTCGCTTGGTGAATGCGCCAATATCAACCAGATTGTCAAACTCAGTTTCGTGCTCGACACCCTCGCCATCCGCATAGAGCTTTCTGACTGAAGCAGTGAACGTAGTCTCGAAACCACCCTCGGGTAACGGCCGCACGGTGGCATCGGCCACGCTGAAGTCATAAAGGGTAATTTCCTCCAACAAATCAGCGACCAAGCGTCGCTCTGAATCATCACGCGCGAGTTGCTTAAAACCTGCCACTAAATCGATCGTTGTCGCATAGGGTTGTCCCTTGAATCGGTATTGTTCCAACAGCTCGGCAAGCATGCGGTTCACGCGATCTTCTCCAAGCCGGTCTTGAAGCAAGTACATCACGACCGCGCCTTTTCGGTAATGAATATAGCCCTGATTTTCTACACGATAGAGCGGTAACTCTTCGATAACCTCTCCACCCCGCGCAGACAGATAGGCATCCAGCTCATACTTGAGAAAGCGGCGTATTTGCTCTTCGCCGTACATCTGTTTCATGACCATCAGGGCGGAGTACTGCGCCATGGTCTCTACCAGCATCGTGCCACCTTGCATGTAAGCACTGATCAACTGGTGAGCCCAATACTGATGGCCATACTCATGTGCCGTCACATAGGTCACATAGTCTATGTCGTTGCCATCGGCAGCGTTTGCAATAAAGCCGATCCGCTCAGAATACGGCACGGTGCCAGCAAATGCCTGAGCAAATGACGCGTAACCGGGAAACTCGATGATGCGTGCATAATCAAACTGATAGGGACCAAAGTTTTTCTGAAAGTAATCCAGCGATACAGCCATTGCATCGAGCATGCGCTCCGCGTTAAACGCGTGAGTCGGATGATGGTAAATCTCCAGTTCAATCCCGTCGTGCTGCTTTTTAGTCGCACTGTAGTCAGCAGACTGAATGGAGAAAAAGCCGAGAATGGGGTTAGTGGATTGGAATCGCACCACCCGGCGATCGCCCTCAATCCGATCACTTACCACTTTCCCGGGCGCAACAGGTGTCTGGTCCGCGCTGGTCGTTACAATAATATCAGACATGACCCAATCGACATTGCCGACGTAATTCCGCTCTCTGGCCGCCTCGTCTTCAAGCTTCGGCATGCGCAGTTCAGCCGGCAAGTCATACTTCCTTCGTGTCGTGCGATCTTGTAGCAATACAGAGCGGTCGAACCCAAACTGGGGAGCGAACTCTGAGTTATTGAGAAAGATTCCATTCTTGACCAGTCGGGAATCCTCATCACTCGTTCGAAAAGCTTTTTTAATACGCTCCGACTGAAAGGTGACGGTCATCTCCTCTCCAGGAAGCATGGGTTGCTCCAGCGCGAAAATTTGGTAGCCGTAATCCTCGCCCTCATCAAGCGTAAGCGTGGCGCTGGGGATATCAATATTGACTAACTCGGAGTAACCATCCTGAAACGCCACGTGCAGCTCTGCGACCGGCTCACCCGTGTCGTTAATCAATCGATAGGTGCCTTCAAAAAAAGCCTTACCGTCTTTCGGAAACAAGTCGACATTGAGTTCCACACTGGTAATCGAAGGCTGTCTCACCCCCTCATACTGGAGGAAAGACTTTTCATAATCTGCCAGCCGTTCCTCAACCTCGTCACTGGTCACATACTCACTGATGACATTCATTTGATAGAACAACCAAGCGCCGGATGTCGCCGAAACCAACAGCCCCGCAAAGGCCACCCCAGCAGGTGCGCCCTTGAAGCGAGAGGGGAATCGGCGGATCTGCGATGCAATGGAGATACCCACCCCTCTCCGCCAAAACAAATAGGATAGGACCGACAATATTAAGCAGACGCCACTCCAATACAGGCGCAACCACCAGGATTTGGCGCCTCCTACGTCTGTCCCATTCATGTCAGAGATGCGAACAAAACCCGTCTCACCAAAGTTGTAGAGAGGGTGCTCAAAACCTATTGATACCAGAGTGATGGAGGCGACGAGGTAAATAGCCATTAGCCCCCAGCCTACATACTTACTGCTACTCAATGACTGCAGAAACACGGCCAAAATGGCGATCATCAACATGTCGACTGCAAACGGCAGAATGAACCAGAAAAAGTATTTGTGGAGCTCTAGGTCAACATAACCTCGCAGCAACTGGACGAATATCGCGGCCAGACTGGCAATAAAAAGAGTGGCAACCAGCACGGCCGAGACAGCGATCACCTTCGGGATAAAATAGGCCCAGTTGGGCAGCGCAGTTGAATCGATAATCTCATTCATACCGCGCTCGCGATCCCTCCAAACTAATTCTCCCGCAAAATATATGGCGATAATAATCGGGATAATCCCAAAGGAACCCAGCAAGGGCAGGATCAGGGCAAAGGTCATCGGCACCGATGGCGTGCCGTACAACTCATTGGCAAACCAGAGCGCACCACCCGAGTTAGTCAAACCCAAAAGAATAAGAACAAAAAAAGCGGGGCTTTTAAAAATCATTCCCATCTCAAGGCGTGTTCGGGCCAGCAGTCTCGCTGATGCAGAGGCTGCCTGATTGGGAACCGGGAGCCTGCTGACCACTCTGGGTGCTACGAGCGCTTCTTTTTTTCGCCCATTCGCTTCTTTTTTGAGCTGGCGCGCGGAGATGCCTTTCTCAGAAAACGAGTAGCGCCAGAACGCGACAGACAGAACCAGCATCGATAACGCCAGCACCAACCCACGATTGTAAGCGACGGACCCCTCGAAAGCGGCTACGAGATTGTTGCTTTCTTCCGCACTCCAATATCGAGTGACATCAGAAAAGGCCCCCAGACCAAAGGGCTCAAACAGCGCGATGGTATCGCGATACTCGGGCTGACTCCCGGCGAGGCCCGTTAACAAAAAATATAGCACCAGAAACACGACAACGCCGACGTAACTCAACATCATCGAACGTGCAACGCAGGCAACCGCAAAGAAAATCGCGGAGGTGATCAATACATTAGGCGCACCAAACACAAAAAAGGCGTGCGCATAATGGCCCAGCGCGGTCGGTCCCAGTGTCTCTTGATCCAACCACGGCATCTGCGAGCCAATGAGCATTGCCAGGGGCACCGAGGCAAAACCAGCCAAAGCCGCAACAAAAGCGCCGGTAAAGCGACCCAGTAGATAGTCAAATTTGCTGACTCGGGTCGAACGGACCATTGGCCCAAAACCGCTCTCATCGTCACGCACCACCACGTTCGCCACAAAAGCAGTCGTTGCGAACATATAGAACAGCGACATGATGAGCACCGTCTGTGCAATGGCGTAGGGGCTGTTGACGTGAATGTTGCCGCCGGATCCGATCTGAATATCTTCAAGCGTCACAGCGCCAAAGGTCAGCAGAAAAAAGATCAATGCCGTGACAATAAATACGGGGTTCCGCAGTTGATAGAGAAGCTCAAAGCGAAAAATTGATCCGAACATCACAATATCCCTATTGGTTGATTGCCGAACTCGACGCCTCTGCTCGAGTCTTCGCGAGTGTGGTGAAGTAGACGTCCTCCAGCCCACCGTCAACCGA
>WTHO01000100.1 GCA_011523115.1 Halieaceae bacterium
GCCTCGGCCCACTCTTCGCTGGTGAGGGTGGCTTTCAGCTCAAGCCTGAGCTCAATAAAGCGTTCAGCCCGGTCGGCTCTCAACGATCTGGCTTCTGCAAACAGTGCGTCGAGCTCTTCTGCCGACCAGACTTTGTCTTCGGAAAACGCCTGTTGGGTGCGTTCAATCAGCGCGGTGGTCTCGCCGTTGTCTGACCCCATGGATTCTTCCATCGCCGCCAGAATGTCCAGAGCGCTCTGACGACGCTCGGGATCCTCGACAGCGCTCTCGATGTTCTCCTGACCCTCCGCAATGAATGTTGAGAGGTCATAACTGCCGCCACCCAGCAGCATCACAGTCAGCAGTGCAATTAGCATGTCTTAATTCCCATCCAGTAGCATTAACGTTTGCGCGGCGAACTCCGCGCGCTCGGGGTAGAGCTCAATCAGCTCCTCGCTGGTCAGAGCGGATTGAAAGGTCGCGATGAGCTCAATCAGCGCCTCCACGTCGCTGCTGTTGGCCGACTGATTCGCGCTGACGATGGCGCCCAGTTCTTCCCGCGTGGCATCAAAGTCCGCATTGGTCTCTGAGAAGGTCTTAGCGGCGCCATCTCTTCGCTCCACCGCCTGGCGAATTAGCGTATCGGCCTGCTGCAGCGCCGTCATTGCACTGTCTCGCCTGGACGCATCATCCACGTGCAGCGCCAGACCATTGGTTAAGTCCGTTACGGCCTGAACATAGCCTTCGCTGACAGTTTGCGTCTTATTACTACTACAGCCCGCCGCAACGCTGAGCAACAAACCGACAAAAAGCCACAGTCTCACTCCGGGGCTACAGAGAGGCCATCGGCGCAAGCCGGATGTATGTTGGGACGGGGCGTTAAAAGCGCGTAAGGTCATGTTTCCCTCTTGATTAGCTGCCATCGCACAGCATTCCGATTGCTTCCAGATTGAGGGCAGGGTTGTCGACGACACTGTCCGACAGTAGCTGCTCTCTGGCCACTCTGCATCGTTTGGCTGCGGCGATATTGTCTGGTCGCAGCTGCAGCATGGTAGCTTGGTTGTCGGGGTTGCAGAAGCCACGGTTCATGCCGCGAAGGTTGAGGTAGTCGTTTGCCCGCTCAACGGCAACACAATCGCCCGGTTTGAAGGCGTGCTTGGTGCTTACTGCCATTGTCATGCCGTCCATGCCTAAATCAAGGACGTAAAGCACGGCGTCTTCCCCGGATTGATCCGCAGTCTCTGCGGTGGGGGACAGGCTACCCGCTTCAACACCCGAGGGTGCGTCGGCCCCGGTTTCATTGAAGTTGGATAGCACAGAGGGTGGCTGCCCACGCAGCACGCCCGCAGGCAGGGTGGGGTCAGACCAGTGGGTCTGATAGTGCTGGGTGACCCTGCCATAATTCACGCTGATGGCCTCGCTATTAATTGAGGTTTGCGATTGTGCCCACAGTGTTGACGGTACGTGTCCGAGAACGAGTCCTAGCGCGATGCCAACCGCCATTGGGGCATTGCTACGGTGATCGCGGCCCGAAACGCAAGGTGGTTTCGGTGAGTGCCTTGGCGACGGTTCTGCGAGCCTGAGTCGCTGGAGAGCCCTACGCTGAAGAGTCTGCAATAAGCGCATACCGAGTATTCACAATCCCAAAGGTGTCAGTATGCCTCACCGATACCGTCGATGGGATGCTTCTCTTTGCTGGCTAGCGGTCGGTATCAATATGCCAAAGCTGACGCAGCATATTGCTTTCGGTTATAAAAGATGTTGCGCACCATTTCCCAGTTTTTGATATCTTCGGGACGTTGTGCGATGCAGTGGAAGGCAAAACAAAAATAGCGGTATGAAAATTTAGGGGCATCACTCGTGGGTCAAGCGATCAGCACTTCCTCTCTTTGGGGTAGCCAACATCTTTTGCAGTCGGGCTCTCGACTCGAGAGTTTCGAGGAGATCATCGATTCGGCGTTTATTCCAGGTGGACTGGGACCTATGTTGATGTCGACCGACATCTCCAAGTGTCTCGAGGTGCTGTGTGCTGACTCAAATCTCCCCCTCATAAAGCTCGCTGAACTGCAGGACCATCGAGTGGGCGGCGTGATGACCCCTCTTATCGAGCGCTCCAAGACCGTCGCCGATGCATTGAGAGTCGTGCTGATGTTCAATTGTCGCCACGCCGAGCCCTTATATTGGACCGGAAGCATTCGAGGGGACCATGCGGCGTTGACCGCTTGGTTCGACCGGCCTGCAGAGTTGTCCATATCCCAGGCAGACCGAATCTGCATACTGGGCGTGTTGCAAGTGGTGTCAGGATTCAAGTCGGCCTTGGGAGAGGCTTTTCAACCCACCTTGATCCGTATCAAACCTTGCTGGTCTGAGACCGAGTGGCCCACTCACTTCATGGGCGTGCCAATCGAGAAAAACGCCCCAGAGACCGAATTGTTGCTAGCGCGTTCCTGCCTGTCTGCTCCCAATCCGCTTCGGCGCGACGTTCACGAGACGCCGGAGTTGGTGGCCGAGCGGGAGCGCTATCAGGAGGACGCCAAGACGGCTTTGCTTCGCAATGACACCTGCAGCTGGATCAGGGGGCATCTCCCCACGGGCAGTTGCGATCTCACCCAATTGGCGGTGAGACTCAACTGCGACAAGCGCACGCTACAGCGGCGTTTTGAGCGCGAGTTGTCCTGCCGCTTTTCTGATCTGGTGGATGACGTGCGAGCCGAGATGTGCGTGCCTTTGCTCGAGAGTGGCGTATTCCCGATGCAAGCGATTGCGGAGCAACTGGGCTACGCTACCTCTGGCAACTTCAGTCGTTTTTTTCAGCGCCGCTTTGGTTGCACCCCCAGGGATTGGACTCGCCTCGCAATCACGGGGTAGCCCTCAGCGCTCCTTTACTGAGCGCTTGTTATTCAGCCCGACACGCCTTGAGTGCTAAGGTCCTCTCCGTTCCTAGTTTGTGAGCGTGGCTCCGCTCAAGCCTCTAGATCAAAATGTGCTGAAAACTGCCTGAGACGGCACATTTCTTGCCTGTCTTTTCGCTTGTGAATCCCCTGTGCGGACAGTAAACTCGCGCTCCTGTTTGTGTTGGAGGAAGTGCCCGATTGTTTTTAGTAGTCCGGATACCTGCCTCCAACGATGAAACCTTGATGGGAGAGAGGCAGTATCAAGAGCGAAGGCAACAGCAAAAAGGCGCTGACTAACGACCAGATTACGGCGGATAACGTACGTCTGATCAATGAAAAGGGCGAGCAGGTTGGCATTGTGACCAACGCTGAGGCCCAGGCCGCTGCGGAGGCGGTGGGCATGGATCTGGTCATGATGGCGGAGAACGACCCGCCAGTCTGCAAGATCATGGACTACGGCAAGCACGTGTTTGAGTCCAAGAAGCAGAAAGCAGCACAGCGTAAACGTGCCAAACGCACCCAGATCAAGGAAATGAAGTTTCGTCCAGGGACGGAGGAAGGAGACTATCAGGTAAAGCTGCGCAACCTGGTGCGTTTCCTCGAAAATGGCGACAAGGCCAAAGTCACGCTGCGCTATCGCGGCCGTGAGATGGCCCACCAGGAAATCGGCATGGAGTTACTCAAGCGAGTAGAGGCCGATCTGGCAGAGTTAGGTAACGTCGAGCAGTTCCCGAAAATGGAAGGCCGACAGCTGACGATGGTAATCGCCCCCAAAAAGCGGAGTTAGTGGCCCGTGAATGCCCTGACGTCCGATGATGTTAACCACGGCTGAGAGATCGGCACGTGCCAATGCGGAGTAGTAGACATGCCTAAAGCAAAAATTCACAGCGGGGCCGCCAAGCGGTTCAAAAAAACGGCAG
>WTHO01000001.1 GCA_011523115.1 Halieaceae bacterium
CTCATGTTCTGGGAGGCCGCGGCCTCGTCTTCAGTGAGGGTGTGATCGGGTAGCTGATCGAGAATGGCCAGTTTGATTTTGGCCGGGAGATTGTTCTCTCGCACGGCGCGCACGAGCGAGGCCAGCAGGGGCTCGTTCGTAGTCAAAATATCCACGTTGCCCGTTGAGATCGGTTGCGCCAACGCGTTTTTGGGGAGCGTCATCTGTGCCTGCTGGGCGGAGAACTTCACTCGGGGCCCGAACCGCTCTCGATAGTCTGCCTCCGGCCCCTGCGCGGGGCCCGTAAAACTCACGCCGACAATGTCGCCGCCGAAGCCGGAGATATTGCGAAGCGCAGTCAGGATCACGGAAAAGAGAAACACCTGAATAATGTGTTCAGCCACTGCTTCCTGAGCAATCGATTTGGTGAGCGATACGGTATCGGCCTCTTCGGAGATGCCCAAGGGTTCCTGAGACGAGACCAGCGCTTGATAACGCACCAGTCGCCGTAAGGCATCCAGCGCCGTGTCCGAGGCGATGGCGGTGATCCCCAGCACGTGGGTGTCGGTCAGGTGATGATGAGCCGCAAGCTCGAGCCCCAGATTGGCGTCAGGGAACTGATCCGCAAGCTGAGCCAGTAGTGCCCCTACCTGAGTCGCAGGCACCCGCCCGCGGGGTTCGCTTAATGTGTCGAGGGGAATACCCGCAGCGCTCAATGCGACCTCTGGGTCGCACTGCTGACTCGAGAGATATCGTGTGATGACTCTGAGATCACTGGCCAGAATGGTCTGTTCAGACACCGGTTACCCCCAAATTAATTGCTGAATCATGATCGCCCACGCCCTTTGCCAGAGCCTCATAATCTGGTACGACAGCACTGCACAAAGTCGCTTCCCGTCGATGATAAGTCAGCCTAGCGTTGAAACCCACCACTACATCTCGACTCTCGCCCGCAAATGAAAAAAGGGGGCAGTGCCCCCTTTCAGTCGCCTTATGCGGTGGGTTTAGCCCTCATCCGCAGTTGGCCTCGCCGATCAAGGTCCACGGGTCTCGGTTACTCGGTGCGGTACCCCGCGTCCACCACTTGGCCTCATATACATTACCTTGGTAGCGGGCTCTGTCGCCGCCCTCATAGACCGTGCTGTCACTGTATTCCAGGGTCACATCCGAGATCAGTTCGAACGCATCCGTGGCGTCGGGTGCATTACCCCGGGTCCACCACTTGGCCTGATAAACCAAGCCGTTGTAGGAAACTAGCTCCCCGCCCGTATAGGTCGTTGACGCTGCATAGGGTGCGTGCATAGTCGACATCGGGTCCGTTATTTCACAGGTGTTGGGATTATCGTCGCCGCCACCCTGCGTCGAGTCTTCGTCAGTCTCGGTGACCGGATCCTCGCTCACACGATTGTCCTCAACCGTGACGGTTGCGCTCAGCTGTTTTGTACCGTTGGTATCCAGTGAGTTGGCAATCACCACCAGAGAGAGCTGGCCTGCAGATGCCTCATGCACGTGGAGCTTGAGATCTGCCTGACCGCCAATTGACCACTCGTCTCCAGTGACCGTATTGCCCGCTGCGTCGTACAGAGTTGCTGTGACGGTTGAATTGGCGTTAACCGAGACAGAGAAGTGCACGTCGGTCATGCCCATGTCGTTGATCTCTACCAGCGACTCCGTCGAGAGCGTTGCGGCATAGACGAACTCCGGTTCGGGAGCATAGTCGACGCGGACTTCGACGTTGGTCACTTCAGAGTCTGAATAGATTCGATTTTGTCCCACCGCGGGCACGAATGCTTCGCCGTCTCTCTGGCCCGCGTAATAGCCCAAGTCAGCATCGTTGATCGCCCGCGCAAGCTCGAGTGCGGCCGCGCCACCAGACAGGTAGCTGTCCGCGGTATAAGACACCGAGAGCGCTGGCAGTTCGCCACGCTCGTCATAGACCAGGGTGGTCATCATGTCGCCCGATTCCAGTGCAATGGCGCCCGAGATCAGGCCAACTTCGGTAAAGGGATCGACCTCGGGCTCGGGGTCAGGCGTGACATTGGTATTGTCGCCCGAAAAGTTCACATCAATCGCGTTATAGAACGAGGCGGCAGTATCACCCACGTCCCATACCGCCATGATCACGTGATATCCCTCTCGCTCGGGCACATAGCAGTTGTGCTGGATCACCATCGGCGGGCGTTCCATGCCACCGTCGTACTCGCAGAAGGGGTCGAGGTCGAAAGCATCGCGACTGAGAGGCTCAGCCGGGTTCCAGTCGGGCTGCGTGATGAAATAGCGCCAGTCACGAGAAACATGGTTCGCGGTGAAGGTCCATTCAAAGGTGCGATAGCCGGCGGCGAAGTCATGTTTGTACCATCGCGAGGGAGTCTGGGCGTTGAGTTCCGACCAGGACGGCGAGCCGGCGGCTGCAATGGTGCCGTCAGCGGGGCCGCCAATGGGGAAGCGCGGTGAGCCGTCGGGGCCTTCTACCGATTGTGGTTCCCACTGCACAGCGCCACATCCGGTGTTGTCGCCCAGCTTACACAGGAAGGACCGGCCGGGCGGCTCAGAAACATAGCCATGCCCGAATGAGTCCAGTGTAACGCCCGATGCCAGCAAGCCGCCGAGCAGGGCGATGGGTTTGAGTTGAAAATGCGAAAGTTTGGGGTTCACCGTGTGTCTCCTCGTGAAATAGTCAATGAATTAGCGGGCCGTCGTGCCGTTGCCCGATGCAGTCATTGTCAGGAGGAGCTGTGTGGTAAACGATGACCGAATCTGCCAACCGCTTGGCAGATCACGTCATCGGTGTAGAAGAGATTTATCGAGTGATGTGGAACACATCGCCCTCATCGGTGAGGGCGACAATACTGCCGTCAGCGAGCACCCGGACGTCACGGACCCGGCCCTGAATCTCGGGGAATACGGCCTGGTCTTCAGTGACCTCGTTGCCCACCAGGCGCAACCTGCGCATTTCTTCATTGATGAGTGAGCCGAGCAGTAAATCACCCTGCCACTCGGGGAACAGATCACCGCGATAGATGGCGAGGCCCGAGGGCCCGATACTCGGCACCCAGTATTGCAGGGGTTGCTGCATCCCTTCTGCCTCGGTGAAGGGCGAGATAACCGCGCCGCTGTAATCGACGCCATAGGTGATGGCGGGCCATCCGTAGTTGTTGCCAGCCACGATGTGGTTGAGCTCATCGCCCCCCTTTGGGCCATGCTCCATCATCAGAATCCGATCGGTCTCGGCGTCATAAACAAGACCTTGCGGGTTGCGGTGCCCATAGCTGTAGACCCGGGGCGCCTGTTCAGGAAAGGGGTTGTCAGAGGGCGCGGTGCCATCGGGGTGAATCCGCAGTAATTTACCGAGCTCCCAGGTCAGGTTCTGCGCCTCCTCGCGGTACTTAAAGCCCTCGCCAACGCTCACCAGCAGGGTGCCGTCGGGCAGAAAGGCGAGCTTGCCGCCGTAGTGGGCGGGGCCCTCTTTGTCGGGGCTCACCTCCAGGATTGTCTCGAGGTTTTTCAGCGTGTCGCCATCCAGTACTGCCTTGATCACCGTGGTGCGGTTGGCGGATTTATCCCCCCCTGCGAGGCTCAGGTACACAGTGCGATTTTGGGAGAAGCCAGGATCGGGCAGCACCTCTAACAGCCCGCCCTGATTCGCGAAGTACACCTCGGGCGTGCCCCCAATGGTGGTGACGCCCCCGGTTGCATCGATCCTGATCAGACGCCCCGCTTTTTCTGTTACGAGAAAGGCATCCCCATCTATGGCCGCAATGGACCAGGGTTTGTCGAGGCCCGTAGCGATGGTCCTGAGCTCATATTCAG
>WTHO01000011.1 GCA_011523115.1 Halieaceae bacterium
CCCGAAAAAATAACGGCTACTGTCACGAGATTCGGTTTTCATTAAAACGCTTACATCGGTGCTCAGCCTTTGGCGGGCACACTAAGGCTCCTCTCTAAACGCCGAAACCGTGTGAAGATGTTGTTGGCCAGCGCCCCACTAGGGATCTCTGATTTCGGCGGGCCTCGAAAGTTAGTAAGCGCTTACAATCCAACGTCATGTCTCGCCATCTCGCAAAATTACCGTTAACGCCGGCCCCTGCAAACCCGCCTGAGGGAATAATCGACGGGGTGACTGCGTCAATATACACAGGTAAAAAACTGGTGAATGGCGCCCACGGGTGCTAATTTCTCCCCCCTTTTCAGTTCGCACGGCGCTCTGGACATGACGCAATTGACACGCACCCTTGCGCACTCTGCAGGGGAGACAGGCAAAACAGCCTTTACCGCCTCAGTGGCGGTTTTTTTGCTGTCGGGCTTACTGTCTGGGGTTGCGCTGGCGGACACCATCTTCAAGCACGGTGGCCATACCTACAAAATTGTGACCGAACCGGCTAGCTGGACTGACGCCTCAGAGCGCGCCGGCGGTATGACCCTGGGGTCCAACGTTGGCTATCTGGCGAGAATCGATTCTGCCCGGGAGAATGCGGCCATCCTCGATGCCGTAATGAATCACCTCTCCGAAGAACAGCTCGAACAGACCCTGGCAGAAGACGGCTCCGATGCCCCCTTCATCTGGCTTGGGGGGTCTGATGCTGAGGCGGAGGGCGTCTGGATTTGGAGCAACAACGGCGACCAATTCTGGAGTGGCGACTTTAACGGGTCTGGCGTTGCGGACCGTTATACCAATTGGGGTGTGCAGCCCGATAGCGCGACGGGAGAAGAAGACGCGCTTGCAATGGGTTTGCGTGACTGGCCCGAGCCCTTTTTTGACTTAGGGTCCACCGGGCAGTGGAACGATCTGGATGTCAGTACGACGCTGGTTTACGTGGTGGAATTTGACGGCACGTCCGATCTCAGGGTTGCCATTGAGGAGCCTTCCGCGGGCGGCATGCATTCCGGCATCGGCATGATTCGTGGCTGGGCGGTCTCCAGCGACCCGATTGAACGTGTGGAGGTGTTCGTGGATGGGGAATATCTTTTTGACATCCCCCACGGTGGCAAGCGCCGCGACGTGGGTAGCATCTTCGAGGAGATCCCCAACTCAGATCAGTCCGGCTATGCTTCCGCGGTTAACTTCAGTGGACTGGATAAGGGCGATCACGACTTATTGATCCGGGTCACCGACAGTTTTGGCTCCGTTGTTGAGCGCTCCGTTGAATTCGGCGTGACGCGTTTCGAGAAAAGTTATATCTCCGTTGATGATTACGTAGAACTGGGTTGGGCTGGCATAACGGCGCTGGGCAGAGGCATCAATATCAGAGGGGCCTGGATCGGCGAGCAGACCTATGACATCACGCTAGAGTGGCGCTCGAAGTCTCAGAGATTTGAAATCACCAGCATCACACCGCAGCAGCAGCCCTGACAAAGCCGCGTGACGCAACGCGCATTAACGGCCGCGTCTCAGGAGTAGATTGAACGCGCACTCTTCTGGCGATGGGGCGAGGTATACGAGCCGCGCGAGCCAAAGACATTTCTACCCGCGCTCACCACACATGGCGATCGCACGGAGCATGGCACGGGCCTTGTTGAGCGTCTCCTCCCATTCCGACGCGGGGTTTGAGTCGGCGACAACGCCAGCCCCGGCCTGAACGATGACACGCTGATCCATAATCAAAGCGGTTCGAATCGCAATCGCCGTATCCATCTCGCCCGCCCAGGATACATAGCCCACTGCGCCGCCGTAAATCCCCCGCTTGACGGGCTCCAGCTCATCAATGATCTCCATCGCACGCAGCTTGGGAGCGCCGCTCAGCGTCCCCGCGGGCAATGTCGCTTTGAGCGCGTCGATCGCAACGATGTCATCCCTTACCGCCGCGGTGACATTGGAGACAATGTGCATAACGTGGGAGTATCGCTCGACCACCATCTGCTCCGTGAGCGCTACAGAGCCCGCTTTGGCCACGCGACCAACGTCGTTCCGGCCCAGATCAATCAGCATCAGGTGCTCTGCGATCTCCTTTTTATCACTCAGGAGATCCGCCTCCAGCGCCTCATCCTCCTCGGCAGAGCTCCCGCGTTTACGAGTGCCCGCGATGGGTCTGACGGTGACCTCGCCGCCCTCAAGGCGGACCAAAATCTCAGGTGAGGAACCGACGATCTGAAAACCGCCGAGGTCGACAAAGTAGAGATAGGGAGATGGGTTCAGATTGCGCAGCGCGCGATAGAGTGTCAAAGGCGATTGCGTGAAGGGGACGGTCATGCGCTGCGATGGGACAACCTGCATCACGTCTCCCTGCAAGATATAGTCCCGGATGGCGGATACCCAACCTTCGAAGGTTTCCTGCGTGGTCGAAAACTCGACCTGTGACTCCACTTCGTGGGTATCGAGCGGCCTCAGCGAGACGGGCTCGAGTGGCGGCCCCGGCTCCGCAAGCCGAGCCTCCAACGTGTCGAGCCGGTCCATCGCGCGTCTGTAGGCGTCGGGGACCGCCGCGTCAGCATTCACGACTAGCGTTAGAGCGCCGGCCAGATTATCAAATACGACCACTTCCTCGGAGAGCGTCAGCCAGATATCCGGCACCCCGAGCGTATCCTCAGGGCAGCTCTGGGCGAGCCGCGGTTCCACGTAGCGCACGGTGTCATAACCAAAATAACCCACCCATCCACCATGAAACATGGGCAGGTGCGCCATTGGGGCGCTGCGATACCGTCCCAGAATGTCATCAATGGCCGCGAGGGGGTCAGACCCTTCAATGACTTCAATAGGTGCCCCGCCATCAAACAGCGTCAACGTGTGGCCGTTTACCGTAAGCCAGCGTGAGGCAGGCAAACCAATAATGGAGTATCGGCCCCAGCGCTCACCGCCCTGAACGGATTCAAATAGATAGGAATGAGGACCGCTGGCGAGTTTGTTATAGGCCGACAACGGCGTCTCGGTGTCAGCCAGCAGGGCGCGGCTGACCGGTATCCGGTTGAAGCCCTTCGCTTGGAGCGCGGTGAACTCGCGCTCAGAGACTGACTCGCTCACGCGACCGCAGCAGCCTCGAGTTCCTGCCGCATCGTATCGATCACTGCCTGATAGTCGGGCTGATTGAAAATCGCTGAACCCGCCACAAAGGTATCGGCGCCCGCCTCTGCGATTTCCCGAATATTGGCCGCACTCACGCCGCCGTCGACCTCAAGACGAATGGGAAGCCCTGCCGCGTCGATCAATGCCCGCGCCTCGCGCAATTTAGGAAGCGTCGAGGGGATAAATGACTGACCACCAAAGCCGGGGTTCACCGACATGAGTAGCACCAGATCGACCTTATCCATCACATATCTCAGGGGCTCAAGCCCCGCCGCGGGGTTGAAGACCAGGCCAGCCTGACAGCCTGCATCACGAATCAACTGCAGCGAACGATCAACATGAATGGACGCATCCGGGTGAAAGCTGATCACGCTGGCACCGGCATCAGCAAACATACCGATGAGCGCGTCGACGGGCTCAACCATGAGGTGCACGTCGATGGGCGCCGTGACGCCGTGGTCGCGAAGGGCCTGACACACCATGGGGCCAATAGTGAGATTGGGGACATAGTGATTGTCCATGACATCAAAGTGCACCCAGTCGGCGCCTGAGGCCAGCACCTGCTCCACCTCCTCGCCGAGACGCGCGAAATCAGCAGAAAGAATTGAGGGCGCAAT
>WTHO01000044.1 GCA_011523115.1 Halieaceae bacterium
TCCCAGAGGTCGAGATCCTCGGGTGTGTCGATGTCCGTCACGTAATGGGGGTTGTCCGTCTGCCACTCCAGTAGCCAGTCCGGCCGTTGGTGGCGCCAGGCGCCGCTGCCAAAGTCGCCCGCGCCCTGCTCTATTCGCAGCGCGATACGCCGACTGAACAGCACGGGGTTACCCGGGCGCGCGCCGACCATTGGGCCAACGAACTCAATCCCCACATCGGCGTGTTTGTATGCACCGATCAGAGCGATCAGATCCTGCCGCGTCAGCGCTGGCATATCGACAGGCAGCACCATGATGGCGTCAAGCGCTGGCGAGAGACCCGCAACACCGAGGCGCAGAGAATCCGCCTGAGCGTGTCTCTCCACCGGTTGCACGACCTCAATAGGTTGCTTGTCGTCAAACAACGGCCGCGCCAGGGCCAATAGTGGTGACAGCTCCGAGCGATAGTGCCCTGTCACCACCACCACTTCATCGACGCCGACTTCGCTCAACACGCGAAGAGCGCGGAGCAGCAGCGGTTCACCGTCGATTTCAATCAACCCTTTTGCGCGGCCACCCAGCCGCGCGCCCTCCCCTGCAGCGAGGACGACAGCGCCGATTCGCAGTCGTCCACTCTTACAGTCGCCGGGTTCGCAGCAGGCATCATCCGTCACGGTCTTGCCTCAATCATCTCATCACCACCTATTTGGCCCACGCTGGGTAGCGAGTCCGTTTGCACGAAACAGCTTGTCCTGCCCGCCACGGCACAAAACTGGCGCGGTGATCGCGTCACATCACCATGCGTTTTACGTCGCCCAGAAGACTGGTGAGCTCGGTCAGGAAGCGCCCGCCATCTCCGCCGTTCACAACGCGATGATCATAAGAGAGTGCGAGGGGTAACAGCGTGTGGGGTCGAAAGACCTCGCCATCCCACACCGGCTGAACCGCCGCACGCCCTACCCCAAGGATAGCGACCTCCGGGGCATTGATAATCGGCGTGAACCCCCTGCCACCGATGGCACCCAGACTGCTCACCGTGAACACTCCGCCCTGCATATCATCGGGCTTAAGCTGTTTATTTCGGGCGCGTTCTGCCACAGCCGCCACCTCTGCTGCCAGCTCCCAAATCGACTTTTTATCCACGTCGCGGATCACCGGCACAACCAGACCGGCGGGCGTGTCCACTGCCATGCCAATGTGGCAGTAATGCTTCATCACCAGTGTGTCGCCGTCATCTGCGAGGGAAGATTTGAGCTTGGGGTGGTCGCGCAGGGCAACGGCACAGGCTTTGAAAATAAACGGCAGCGGCGTCAAGCGAACACCGCGATCCGCCGCCTCGGTTTTCAGCTCGCTGCGAAAGCGCTCCATATCACTGATGTCAGCATCGTCAAATTGTGTGACGTGGGGTACGTTGAGCCAGGAGCGCACCATGTTGGTGGCGGTGACCTTGTCGATTCGGGTGCGCGCAACGCGCTCAACTGCACCATAGCGCGCAAAGTCCTGTTCCGGAATGGCGGGCAAACCCGCACCCGCCGCGGCAGCGCTGTCGCTCAGCGCGCCCGCCACGTATTGCTGCAAATCCTCTTTGAGAATTCGCCCCCGGGAGCCGGTGCCACGCACCTTGCTCAACGATACGCCGAACTCGCGTGCCAGCTTGCGCACCGCAGGCCCGGCATAAACCTGATTAGAACCGGAATGCTGTGGGGGTGCCGCATCGGCTGGGCTGGACCGGGACGCCATGGGAGTGGAGAGAGTCTCCGCCTCTGCAGGCGAATCATCCCCCGCCCCGGACTGACTCACGGCGCGATCCGCGGCAGTCGCATCAAGCTGCTGGGTAGCCGGTGCCTCGGTGGTCCCGCTCACCTCGAGCCGTGCAATCACGGTTCCCTCTGTTACCGTGGTGCCCGTGTCGGTCAGCCAGGCCGCGAGAATGCCGGTGGCTGGCGAGGGCACTTCCATCGACGCTTTATCTGACTCCAGCAACACCAGCGAGTCGCCCTCCTCGACCCTTGCGCCCACCGCAACTAAAAGCTCTACCAGATCCGCACCCTCGTCGCTTCCCAAGTCGGGAATCATGACGTCGATCGACGTCACCTCGTTCGTTGTGTCGGAAGTTGACGTTTGCGTGCTAGCGGTCTGCTCCTCATTTGATGCAGCGGTCGTCGCCGTTGCGCCGCTCTGGAGATCATCGACTGGCGCCGGCGACAGAGCATCTTCACCGCCTGCGGTATCGTCGCTGGCTGTTGATTCGGGGGCGGCCTCGAGTAGCAGGATTACATCACCCTCGGAAACCGTATCGCCCACCGCCACCCGAAGCTCCGTCACCACACCGGCTTGGGGTGCGGGTATTTCCATCGAAGCCTTGTCTGACTCGACGACGATCAGGCTCTGCTCCGCCTCAATGGTATCGCCCGGCGCGACCAAAACCTCGACGATTTCGGCCCCCTCGGCGCCGCCGATATCTGGAATTTTAATCGGTGCTACTGCCATGTCCTGTCTCCTACCTGACGCTCACACGCGCATTGGGTTGGGTTTACTGGCATTGATGCCCAGGGTAGACAGCGCCTGCTCGACAACTGCTAGCTCCAGATCACCCTGATCGGCCAGCGCCCTCAGCGCGGCAAACGCAATGTGTTCCCGACTCACCTCAAAGTGCTGCCGCAGTTGCTGCCGGGTGTCGCTCCGTCCGAATCCATCTGTGCCCAACACGACGAAGGAACCCGGGACGAATTCACGCAGCTGATCCGTGTGCGCTTTCTGATAATCAGTCGCGGCGACAAACGGACCCTTCTTTCCAGAGAGTTGTTGCGTGAGGTAGGGCACTTTCTCTGTCTCTCCGGGATGCAAACGGTTCCAGCGAACGACGTCATTACCCTCTCGTGCCAGCTCATTCACGCTGGTGAGGCTCCAGACGTCAGCAGCAACCCCGAACTCGCTCAGCAGAAGATCTGCGGCAGCCTCAACCTCCCGCAGGATGGCACCCGCACCCAGCAACTGAACCACGGGTCCTGATGCCTGTTGACTTGATCGAAGTCGATAAATGCCCCGGACAATGCCCTCTTCAACGCCATCGGGCATGTCCGGATGCACATAGTTCTCGTTCATTGTGGTGATGTAGTAGAAGCAGTTCTCCCCCTCTTCGAACATACGCCGCATGCCGTCCTGAATAATGACCGCCAGCTCATAGGCATAAGCCGGGTCGTAGCTCAGGCAATTGGGAATAGTTGCCGCGATCAGGTGGCTGTGACCATCCTGATGCTGGAGTCCTTCGCCGTTCAAAGTCGTGCGGCCAGCAGTCGCCCCAATCAAAAAACCTCTCGCCTGACTGTCACCCGCCGCCCAGGCCAGATCACCAATGCGCTGGAAACCGAACATGGAGTAGAAAATATAAAACGGCACCATCGGGAAATCCGAGACGCTGTAGGAAGTGGCCGCTGCGAGCCAGGCGGCAAACGCGCCGGCCTCGTTGATGCCCTCCTCAAGAATTTGACCCGTCTCAGCCTCCTTGTAATACAGAATCCCGCCTGAATCGTGCGGGGTATAGCGCTGGCCAACGGACGAGTAGATCCCCATTTGGCGGAACATGCCCTCCATGCCAAAAGTGCGTGCCTCGTCCGGTACGATAGGTACGACCCGGTCCCCAAAATGCTTGTCTTTGAGCAGCGTCGACAGAATCCTGACAAATGCCATAGTGGTGCTGATCTGGCGCTTGCCAGAAGTCTTTAGCTGACCCCCAAAGGCGCTTCGTGGGGGCGCAGGCAAGGCCTGAGACTGGGCGCGGCGCGCGGGAATGCTCCCCCCAAGCTCAGCGCGGCGCTCACGCATGTAGCGCATTTCAGGGCTGTCCTCCGGGGGACGATAAAAGGGCACCCGCTTCAAATCCTTGTCGCTGATCGGCACGCCAAATCGATCCCGAAAGGCCTGCAGACTTTTAAGATCGAGCTTCTTGAGAGAATGGGTTTCGTTACTGGCTTCTCCCGCTTCACTGGTGCCATATCCCTTGACCGTCATGGCCAGAATGACGGTGGGTCGCTCCACCTCCTCACAGGCTGCCGCGTAGGCCGCGTAGACCTTATAGGGGTCATGACCGCCGCGATTGAGGTACATGATGTCCTCATCGCTCAAATCCTTCACCAACTCGAGGGTTTCCGGATATTTGCCAAAGAAATGTTCGCGGGTATAGGCGCCCCCATTGAATTTGCAGTTCTGAAGCTCGCCATCACAGACTTCGTCCATGATTTTCTGCAACAGCCCGCTCTGATCGCGCTCAATCAATGGATCCCATTTGCGCCCCCACACCACTTTGATGACGTGCCAGCCCGCTCCTCTGAACACGCCCTCCAGCTCCTGAATGATTTTGCCATTACCCCTGACAGGACCATCAAGGCGCTGCAAATTGCAGTTGATGACAAAGTGCAAGTTCCCGAGGCGCTCCCGACCTGCCAACGCAATCGCACCCAGTGACTCGGGCTCGTCGCACTCGCCGTCTCCGAGGAAGCACCAGATTTTGCGGTCACGATGATCTACGAGTCCCCGCTTACTCTGATATTTCATGACGTGGGCCTGATAAATCGCCTGTATCGGTCCAAGCCCCATCGAAACAGTTGGAAACTGCCAGTAGTCAGGCATTAGCCAGGGATGCGGGTAAGAGGACAGCCCCTGCCCACCCACTTCGCGACGAAAGTTTTCGAGTTGCGCCTCGCTAATCACGCCCTCGAGATAGGATCGCGCATACATACCGGGCGCGCTGTGCCCCTGGTAATACACCAAATCGCCGGGGTGGCCATTGGCAGTGCCTCGAAAAAAGTGATTCATCCCGACGTCGTAGAGCGTCGCGCTCGATGAGAAGCTTGAGATATGTCCGCCGAGTCCGTCCTCGTTATCGTTGGCGCGCATCACCATCGCCATCGCGTTCCATCGCACTAGGGACCGGATACGCCGCTCCATAAACAGATCGCCCGGCATGGACCGCTCATCCTGCGGCGAGATGGTGTTGCGAAACGGTGTCGTAATGGCGCTGGGCAGCGGGACGCGGGCGCCTTGCGCGTGCTCCGAGAGGTGCCTGAGTAGCTGGCTGGTGGCTGCGGGACCGTTCACCCTCAGTACCGAATCCAGCGACTCTGTCCATTCCTCAACTTCAGTGGCTTCCAACTGACTCACAAACCCCCCTTAATCGCGCTTCGCCCCAAGTCTTGTTTGCGAATGCATGAGACAAGCGATTAGTAACTGCCCAAGAAGCTATAAAGTTCTATAACGGAACTATTAGCTCACGTCATTCTGGCGTCAACATATCAATTTCGTAGAGATCATGTAATATAGTTCTTTTATAGAACTCATTTTTTCTGGATGAAATGGGACGAATAGAGGCCAAAAAGCGCCGCTTGCCAACGGTGTCCCTGTCGTGGGGCGAAACGCTGCGATGGGCGTAAGTGCTGAAGCCGAACGCTTAGGCTGAAGTCGAGACTTGGAGCTTAGGCTGAAGTCGAGCCGGGGAAGAGTCCCGCCGTGAGACAACACCGTGTTAGCGCTGTTAGCGATACCGCAGGTTGTGTCGGCCCAAATCAGCCAGCGAGCGAGCGCCCATGAGCTTCATGTCTCGCAATAGCTCGGCTTGCAGGTTAGTCAGCGCTTGCTTAACGCCTTGCTCCCCCGCCGCCGCCAGCGCATAGAGGTACCAACGACCTCCGGAGCACGCCTTTGCCCCGACTGACAGCGCTTTGAGTACGTGAGTGCCCCGCTGGATGCCGCCGTCACAGATCACGTCAATCTGATGGCCGACCGCATCTACGATTTCGGCCAGCTGATCGAAAGGCGCTCGGCTCCCATCTAGCTGTCGGCCTCCGTGGTTGGACACCATAATCGCGTCAGCGCCAATATCGACTGCTCTCTGGGCATCTTCCACCGACATGATGCCCTTCAGGCAAAAGGCCTTGCCCCACCGCCGCCGGACTTCCGCGGCGGCGTCCCAGTCCATGGACTGATCCAGCATCGTTGAAAAATAGTCAGACACAGAAATACTGATGTTCGACCCCTCTGCCACATGATCCTTCAGATTGGAGAGTTGAAAAGGGTCACGGAGTAGATAATTGAGGGTCCAGCTAGGATGTGTGGCGAAGCTCAGTAGGCTCGAGGGTGTAAGCTTGGGCGGCGAAGTAAAGCCCGTCCATAGATCTCGCTCCCGATTACCGCCCACAATGGTGTCCACTGTGAGCGCCAGGGCGTCAAACCCCGCATCCAAGCAGCGATCGATCATGCTCCAGGTCAATGCCTTGTCTTTGTGGTAGTAGAGCTGAAAAATCTTCGGCGTGCGGATTGTCGCGGCGATTTCCTCAATTCCCACGGTGGCCAGACTGGAGATGCCAAACAGGGTGTTGAATGCCTCTGCTGCTCGGCCAACCGCCCGCTCGCCCTCATGATGAAACAACCGCTGCAGTGCCGTGGGAGACAGAAACAGGGGTAAATCAATAGGGATACCCATCACCGTGGTCGAGAGATCGACCTCCTCAACCCCTGCCAGCACGTTGGGCACGAGATCACAGCATTCATAAGCTTCAGTATTGCGCCGGTAGGTGACTTCATCATCAGCCGCACCGTCGATGTAATGGAAAATCGGGCCAGGCAAACGCGACTTTGCCAGCCGGCGAAATTGTTGGGTGTTGTAACAGTCAGCCAAATTCATACTGTGCCGCCCAGCCAGCGCCCATGCACGATTCAGTTCAAAGGTTGCGTTGGCATCGTCGCGTGAAAGTCCTCCACGCTCGTCACCACAGTTGCGCCCTCGATCGAAGCAAAGGGGTCCGCCTGCCAGCGCTCGCCACGCACCTGTATCAGAATACGGCTGGGTGAATCGCTCAACACCGTCTCCCGGTAGTATCCACGGAGGTCCTCGAGAGACACGGCCTCTACCGCGGCGATGAGTTCTGCCCGTGTACCAAAGTCATAGCGCTCGCGGTTCCAATCACCCAAAAAGGGGCCGGCCTCATCCGCCAGATTAGTGGGAGGCTCCGTGAGCTGGGTCAGCACGCCGGACTTCAGGTTGGCAAATTGCTCCGCCGTCAGCGCCTCCAGCATTGCCGCGTATTCCTCGCTGAACGCCTCAAATCTCGCCAACATGTCGCTGGGATTTTTCACGGGCGTCTGGATGTAGAAACCGATCGCAGGGTGATCTTGCAAGGTCGTTGTTAGACCCCCAGCGGCATATCCCAACTGCTCCTCGGTACGCAGCGTATCAAAGGCGCGATTACGCAGATGGCTGGCCAAAACACGGCCCGCCGCCTCGTTGGCAATGCTCGCCGCCGGCGCAGCGTACAGCAGCATCATCCCCAGATCCTCGACCGGCACATCGAGATTCCGTACTAGCGTACTCCCGCTCACCGGGGCATAAACCCGCTCGCGAATATATTCCGAGGAGCCGGACCAGGACGATGTCAGCGCCTCCCGCAGGGTGTCAGCGAGTTGCAACGCATCGGTCCGGTCATAGTTGCCGAACATGCCAACGCGCACCAATGCAGTATCCAGCAACTCGTTGACAACGCCGCTGAAGCGCTCCGGTGTGACTTGAGTTGCCGCTGCCAGTAGAGACGACTCATCGTAAAAACCAGTGCGGGTCAGGCTCGCCAGCGCCTGCCCCAATTGACTGACAGGCATCTCTCGCTTGCGGTTCTCAAGCCCGCGCACGAAACGGTCTATCGCCTGCTCCAGCGCTTGCTCGCTGGGCTCCAGCCTCAGACCATTGAGCGCTGCTGTCAGTAGCTCGGGCTGTTTGTCAGTAAAACCTGAGAGGGACAGACGCAATCCCTCGTCCAGGCCGACTCTCAGCCCCATGCCGGCAATGCCCGCCTCGTCCCTCAGCGCGGTCTGCTCCAAGTTGTATAGATCAACCCACAGCACGAGCATCACCGCAGTCTCCACCGATGCTTGACGCAGGGGCGAGTTGAGGTAGACCTGGGTATAACCGCGCGGCAGATCCGCGAATGCCTCGCTTCCTCTGAGCCAAACGCTCAAGCCTTCCTCGTCGACGACCAATTCAGGCTGCGACGGCGCGTCAGCCAGCTCAAATTGCTCAGGTAGCAATCGGTTTTGCGCTGGCAATTTCAGCCCATACTGCGCCACCTGAGCCCGTCGCTCGGAGGGGGTGGGCAGTTTCAGTGGCTCAACGCTGTACTGACCGTCATAAAAACGAAGATTCTCGGAGACGGGTTGAGCCTGATCGATCTCCCACAGGTGGAGGCGCTCCGGTACTAACTGCGCCAGTACGGCATCGACTGCTTGCTTATCGAAGCCAGTGAACCGATAGGGAGCCTCTATCGCATACCGCGCGGGGTAAGTTTGCATCGCGCGGGTCAACTCGTGGGCGTAGGTGAACTCATCCATTTTCTCGAGAAACTGAAACCGGTTTGCCAGTGAGGTGCCAAACTCCTCGGCATAGCGATCGTCGATACCCTGCTCGCGCAATATGTCGACATAACCAAGTAGCATCGTGGTAATCGCGTCCCGATGGCCAAGACCTTCAGGGGTCAACTGCACAGAAAAAGTGAACAGCCCGTAATTGCCGTAACGCGCCGGGTCGGCGCTGACCACCAAAGAGCTGGCCCATCCCAATTCGCGCAGCCTGACCGCGGGCGTGTCGGGCATTTCAGAAGCCAGAATGTAGGCCAGGTATTCACTGGGCTTGGTGTCGTACAAATGACTGTTGTCATCGATAATGAAATCGAGCCGCAACTCGCGAGTATCATCCTGCGGCCGGTATCGGACGCGCTTGGCTCCCGCAACGGAGAAGTCGAGCTCAGCAGTTGTCCTCGGCCGGTCGACCTGCTTGTTGGGTATCTCGCCAAAGTGCTTCTCGGCCAGCTGACGCAACTCTGCCAACGGCAGGTTGCCGACAAGCGAGGCCTTCATCAAGTTGGCGCTGTAGTGTTGCTCGAAAAACGCCACAGTAGCGTCGTGCAAACCACCATCAGTTTTATCGGCCAGCGACTCGAGGTTGCCAATCTGAAATCGGTTGGCCGGATGATCGCCGAGGAGCTTTCTCGACAACCGGTAGGTGATGCGGAAATCCTGCTCCCGGCGCATGGACCACTCTGCGTTCACCGCGTTCTTTTCTTTGTCGATATAAGTCGGATCCAGGAGCGGATCGGTAAAAAAACTTGAAAAACGATCTAACGCCTCGGGGAACGCCTCGTTCTCAACCCGCATCATATAATTAGTAATATCCAGCCCAGTGTAGGCGTTGGTCATGCCACCGTGCTCTGCTGTATAAGCCATGAATCCGTCGGGCTCGGGGTACTGGGAAGAACCCATAAACAACATGTGCTCAAGGTAATGAGCCATACCGGGGTAGGCCTCGGGATCAGACGCCGCACCCAAGCCAACGCTCAATGCTGCGGCGGATTTCTCTGCGGAAGCGTCAGACACCAGCATCACCTCGATGCCGTTATCCAAGGTGATCAGATCGTAGTGACGACTGTCATTCGGGCTCACAACCACCGCAGCTTGGGCGTCGACTGTCGCGTCGCTGCTCGAGGGCGGTTGACCGCAACCGACCAAAAGCGCAGCAAGTAACGCACCGAACCATCTCCTGAGCTGAGCCTGTTCGGCACCGGGAGACGTTGAGCCCGAGACATCGACCGGGTCTATCATAGACTGCATCATCAGTTACTCACTTTCGCTTTTTCAAACGCTGGGTAATGCCTCGCGA
Organism: Halieaceae bacterium; assembly: GCA_011523115.1. Lineage (GTDB taxonomy): Bacteria > Pseudomonadota > Gammaproteobacteria > Pseudomonadales > Halieaceae > Luminiphilus. The sequence continues at coordinate 9,677 of WTHO01000044.1, forward strand.
GACGGCCAGGCAGAGAGAATGGCGTTGACCAATGTGGCCAGCGGAATGGCAAAGAAGACTCCCCACAAACCCCACAGTCCGCCAAAGAACAGTACGGCAATCACGATCGCAACAGGATGAAGGTTTACCGCCTCAGAGAACAGCAGCGGTACCAACACGTTGCCATCGAGCACCTGAATGACCGCATAGGCGCCAAACACCCACAAAAAGTCGGGCGTTACGCCAAATTGCGCGTAGGCGACCACCACCACGGGGATTGTCACCAAAGTGGCACCGATATAAGGCACGATCACTGAGAACCCCACCAACAGTCCCAGCAGCGCCGCATAGTTCAGCGAGAACACCGCAAACACCACATAAGAGGCGCCGCCAATGATCAGGATTTCAATTCCCTTGCCGCGGGCATAATTGGCGAACTGCAGGTTCAATTCGCTCCATATGCGGTCCAGTAGTGGCCGGCGCTCAGGCAGGAAACCTGAAAACCAGCCGATCAGCTGATCTCGGTCTTTCAGGAAAAAAAACACCATCAGGGGGATCAATATCAGATAGACAAGAAGCGCGAGCATGCTGGGTATCGAGCTGAGCCCCTTGGTCACGAGCATCTGGCCGATAGAGGTCATCTCGGCTTGAATCACGGACGTCAACTCGTTCACTTGTTGCTGCGTAAAAAAGACTGGGTATTCCTCTGGAAGCGTCACCAACACCTTGCGGCCCGCCTCGATCATGGCTGGTGCCTCGCGCACCAGTGCCACCAACTGCCGCCATACCAGCGGCGCCAGCCCAAACAGCACAGCAATAAAACCGCCGAAAAAAAGTAGCGTCGAGATCGCCACACTGACCTCCGCCGGAAGCCCCCGAAGACGCATGAAATTGGCCACACCCTGCATGAGATAGGCGAGAATGACGGCAACAAAGACTGGCGCCAGAATATCCCCGAACGCGAGCGTCACGCCAAAGGCAGAAATTAAGAGCACCAGTAACACCACAGCCTCTTCCTCGCTGAGGTAGCGTCGGTACCATTTCGTCAGCACTTCTTTCACGTATGGGGCGCTCCCGGTTTCAGGCCTTGGTAATCGTCAGTTGCAACTCGTCCCCGGAGCGCTCACAACGTACAGTGTGTCCCGCCAATCGCGCGAAACTCTCGAAATCCCGCTCAGAGCCGGCATCCGTCGATAACACGACCAAAACACCGCCCGAGGGCACGTCACGAAGTGCCCGTTTGGCCATTAACAGTGGCATAGGGCATGACTCGCCCCGAGCGTCCACTGAAGCGGGCGAAGGAGGATCATCGGACATGGTTTCGAACCCGATTATTGCGGAGCAGGAGTATATCGCTTATTCGCCTTGGGATTGGGGAGAGAGCCAATTTTCACAGCAACCGCTGACTCGTGGAGTGACGCCAAGTAGGCTAGAGTGCCGCCATGCTCAGACGGTTTCTGATTCATCCGCCATGCAGGCTCCTTTTGCTGGTCTGCATCATCGCTGCGCCTCATACGCCGATGGCGGTCACCGAGGGCCTCAAGATACCTAATCTGGGTGAATCCAGCACCAGCCTGTTCTCCGCTGACTATGAATATCAGCTGGGGCGGATGTGGCTCAGAAGCTTCCGTGGGCAGGCCCCCATCAAAAATGACCCCTTGCTTTACAGTTACCTGGAAGGCCTGGTGTTTGAGCTGGTGCAACATAGCGAGCTTCAGGACAGACGGATTGAACTCGTTATCGTTGACAATCCCACTATCAACGCCTTTGCCGTACCCGGTGGCGTCATTGGTGTCCACAGCGGGCTCTTCCAATATGCGATGACAGAGGATGAATTCGCCACCGTCATGGCGCATGAAATTGCGCACCTCAGCCAGAGGCACTTCTCTCGACGGATGGAAATGGCGCAGGAGCAGGGGCCGATGCAGATCGCAGGGCTGCTGGCCGGCATTCTTCTGGCGGCTACGGTGGGCACCGATGCGGGCATGGCTGCCATGACCACTGCTCAGGGTTTGACTCAGGATGCCCAGCTCCGATACAGCCGCGCCAATGAAGCAGAGGCCGACCGGGTGGGACTGAGAACGCTCTATAACGCAGGCATGGACCCCTACGCTGCGCCACAGATGTTCGAGCGCATGTATGCGGCCACCCGCTACAGCCAGACGGATCGAGTGCCCGAATTCCTGCGCACACACCCCCTGTCGGAGAAACGCATTGCCGATACGCGAACCCGCGCCATGCAGTACCCGAGACGCATCCGATCCGTCAGCCTCGACTATCAGCTCATGCGCGCTCGAGTAGCAGTTCAAGCCATGCGGACGCCAGAGGAGGCAGTGTCGATGTTCCGCTCCGCACTGGAGGGCGAATCCATCTCCGATGCAGCCACCACCTACGGTCTGGTGCTGGCGCTAACCGCCGCAGGCCGGGCTGATGAAGCGGCACTGGCGCTGGACAGTATCTGGTCCGACGACCGCAATCGGATCGAATACGTTATCGCCGGCGCCGAAATCGATCTGGCGCGTGGCGACGCTGCGAGGGCTGTCAGCACCCTCGAGCGGCGCTTGACACTATCGCCAGGAAATCACCCACTGACGATGTCCTATGCCAGCGCGCTGCAGCAGGCAGGCTCGCCGCATTTGGCGGAGGCAGTGTTGCTGGAGCAATCTCGCCTGGTCACCACCGATCCGGGACTGTGGTACCTGCTGGCAGAAGTGCAAGGACTGGCGGGTAACATCGTCGGATTGCATCGCTCGCGCGCGGAATACTTCATCCTGGTGAATGCGCTCGATTCAGCGGAGCGACAGCTCTCTTATGCACAGAACTTTGTCGGAAACGACTTCGCTACCTCGTCGCTGATTAACGAGCGATTGCGTGACATCCAAGACATGCGGGACGAGTTGGACCGAGGTTAGGGGTTCAGCGTTTCAGCGAACGCCAGCATGCGCTCCAGAGGCCGCATGGCCCGTTGAGCCAGGTCAGGCGCTATGTGGACCTCATTGTCGGGCTGGTCAAATACCGCGGCCATCGCCTCGAGATCATTCATCGCCATCCAAGGGCAATTAGCGCAGCTACGACAGGTCGCACCCTGGCCTGCGGTCGGCGCAATAATAAACTGCTTGTCAGGCGCCGCCTGCTCTAACTTGTAAAAGATGCCCTGATCGGTAGCAACGATAAAGGTCTGCTGTGGCATCTCCTTGGCTGCACGAATAATCTGCGTTGTCGAGCCGACGTGATCTGCCAGCTCGATCACGCTAGCCGGAGACTCGGGATGCACGAGCACCGCAGCATCGGGATGAACATGCTTCAGATCCAAAATACCCCGTGCCTTGAATTCCTCGTGCACGATGCATGCACCATCCCACAGCAAGATATCGGCCCCCGACTCACGCTGCACGTAATCGCCGAGATGCCGATCAGGCGCCCAAATGATCGCCTTATCCTGCGCGGCCAAATGCTCAGCAACATCGAGCGCAATGCTGGAAGTCACCACCCAGTCGGCGCGCGCCTTGACCGCCGCAGAGGTGTTGGCATACACCACCACCTCTCGCTCAGGGTGAGCATCACAGAAAGCCGAGAATTCATCGATCGGGCAACCCTCGTCCAACGAGCAGGTTGCCTCGAGAGTAGGCATCAACACGCGCTTGTCAGGAGTCAGGATCTTGGCCGTCTCGCCCATAAACCGGACCCCTGCAACAATTAACGTCTCGGCGGGATGGTCCCTACCAAACCGGGCCATCTCCAGAGAGTCTGAAACGCACCCCCCAGTGGCCTCCGCCAGTGCCTGTATCTCAGGTGCCGTGTAGTAATGGGCCACAATGACGGCATTGTTGGCGTGCAGGTGCCCCCGAATCGTGCTCTCCAGCGCTTCCCTGCGAGCCGCTGTCAGCGCGGGACTGGGTCGGCTCTCCAGGTGCGACTGCACCTGAGCGCGAATCTGTTCGAGTTTTTCCTGAGCTATCGACATAACAACGGGAGCACATCCATTCGGGATAACCCTAGCATAGTCACAGCGCGTCTTTCCGGATCACCGATTCTGAAAAACGGGTGCCCTTTTCTCTCGCTGCGCGGTGATACCTTCCTGCACATCGGCAGAGTCACTGCAGGCTTTAGCGAGCGCGTCAGCCTGTTCTCGATTCAAATTGCCGCCCTCGAGCTGCCGAATAATCTCCAGCATATTCGTCACCGCCATCGGCGCGAGTTTGATCAATGATTCGGCGTAGCGCTGGGCCGCCGCATGAAGCGAGTCGGTCGGATACACCGCATCGACAATACCCAGCGCGAGCATTTGTTCCGCAGAGAATGTCTCCGCCGCCACCAGTAGCCGCCTTGCCATTGAGGGCCCCAGACGCCGCGTAATGCGCTCGATACCCTCCACCGGATAGCACAAGCCAATCGCCGCGGCCGGAATGCGCAACACGATATCTTCACGCGCGAGGCGAAAGTCACAGCTGAGCGCCAGCTCAGCGCCGCCGCCAAAGACGT